>DJTQ01000002.1 GCA_002439285.1 Paenibacillaceae bacterium UBA6304 | reverse complement strand
AATATTGTCGCGAATGGTCCCGCTAAACAGAATGGTTTGCTGCATCACAAGCCCGATCTCGCTGCGCAGATGATCCAGACTAATGTCGCGGATATCCATTCCGTCGATCGTAATGGAACCGGAGGAAACTTCATAGAGCCTAGGGATGAGACTGACAAGACTCGACTTCCCTGCTCCGGTAGCCCCGAGGATGGCAACCGTCTTACCGGGTTCGGCCACGAAGCTGATATCCTCCAGAACTAGATTTTCATCCGATGAATTATAAGCGAAAGAAACATGATCAAACTGGATCTGTCCGCCCTGGATCACATTACTTTTCGCCGCTGTGACGTCGGTAATTTCACTAGTGGTGGCAAGAACTTCATTTACCCGGTCCGCCGAGACCTTCGCCCTCGAGACAAAGGTGAGTGAGTTGCTCAGCATCATCATCGACATCAGCAGCTGCGTGACATAGTTAATGTAGGCTATCAAATCACCGACAGGAAGTTCACCGTTCCAGTTCTTCAGCCCGCCGAACCAGAGCACGGCTACAATACTAGCGTTTAACACTAGCATCATCAGCGGCAGATTCAGCGCCATAAGACGGATCGCTTTGATGGCGTTGCCGGTATATTCCGTATTCGCGGCATTAAAACGCTTTTGTTCTTCCTTTGCACGAACGAACGCTTTGATCACCCGGATGCCGGACAAATTCTCCTGCAACACTGTGTTGACACCGTCCAGTTTCTCCTGCATTTTCGAGAATAACGGAAAAGATAAGGTGATAATTGCATATAAAATGATGAATAACAACGGTACGGATACGGACAAGATCAGCGTCAAGGAGGGGCTGATCCGGATCGCCATCACCAGACTGCCAATTAGGAGCAGCGGGGAACGGACGAATGACCGCAAAATCATTTGCACAAATGTCTGCAACTGTCCTACGTCGTTCGTCAACCGGGTTATCAGCGAACCGGTCTTCAACCGGTCCAGATTCCGATTTGAGAATGTCTGGACGTGTTCAAACAGCGTGATTCGCAAATCGTTGCCAAAGTTTTGGGAGGCGATGCTCGAAAACAGGGTACACCCTACCCCGCCGATCAGGCCGATGACTGCCACGCCAAGCATCGTTAACCCCGTTGAAATGATGTGATCCAAATCATTCGTTAACAGGCCTTTATCCACGATGCTTGCCATCAGCGCCGGCTGCATCAAATCCATCATCACCTCGACCACCATCAAGAGCGGCGCAAGAACGCACCACAGCCAATAAGGGCTAATAAATCGCTTAAGTTTCCACATTTATTTCACCTTCTGTTTCCATCATAACACTCCTTTTCCGCCGTATACATTTGTATACACAAACATTATGTATACAAATGTATACGAGGTTTCGCCGGAATGTCAAGAATAAAGTTAATGTGATAAGATAGAACTCATGCGGCTTAAGCCGCTTTTCTTTCATATTTCTTGAAAGGGTTGGGTGAGGGGTTACTATGAAAGGAAGGTTTTTTGTTGGTCCACCAAGAGAAACAGACATCATCGCAGTCAAAGAAACATCTATCACCTGATCCAGCTACCCGCCTTGGTCCGAGCTTTTGGCGACGGGAAGCCTTGGCAGGAACCGTTTCATTTTTTGCGATCGTCTATATCATAATTGTCAATTCATCGATTCTGGCCGATGCCGGAATTCCGCAAGAAGCCGGGATTATCGCAACGATTCTGGCATCAGCGGTTGGCTGCTTCGTAATGGCTATCTGGGGCAAAGCTCCCTTGATTATCGCTCCGGGTATGGGAATTAACGCTATGTTTACTTATACGTTAGTTCAAGGCATGGGCTTAACCTGGCAGCAAGCTTTGGCGGTGTCCATGATATCGGGAATTTGTTTTCTGGCCATTAGTTTGACCTCTTTCGTCGAGAAGCTACGCGAGGCCATTCCTGTGTCGCTTCAAGAAGCAATATCCGTAGGAATCGGATTGATGTTGGTCCTGATCGGCTTGCATAAGGGAGGCGTCATTCTCCCCGATTCCGCCTCGGTGATCGCTGTGCGATCATTCGCGAATCCCGGCGTCATTGTTACGCTTGCTACTCTAGCTCTGACCTGCATTCTATACATGCGAAAGGTTCCCGGCAATTTGCTGCTGTCCATTATCGGCGGAACGTTGCTTGCCCTTTTATTCGGCGTCAAACCTGCGTCATCAGGAAGCTTTGGAGGTTTCTCATGGTCATCCTATGGAGAAGTATTCGGACAATTGTCGGTAAAAGGTTTGCCTATTACCACTCTGATTGTCGCCGTCTTCTCGCTGACGCTCGTCATCGTGTTCGAGAATGTCGGACTCATTAACGCCCAATTGAACATGAGCGAAAAACAAGGGCGCTTCAAGCGCGCCATGCAAGCCACCTCGTTCTCCGTATTTCTTAGCGGCATTTTCGGGACAAGTCCCACTGTTTCCACCGTAGAGGCGGCCGCCGGGATCTCATCCGGAGGCAAAACCGGCTGGACATCGGCATTTACGGGAATCCTGTTCTTGTGTTCGCTGGTTGCGATGCCGGTAATTACGTTCGTTCCGGATCAAGCCGTTGCGCCGATCCTTATTTTCATCGGCGGTTTGATGATGCCCTCCATTCGGAACATTTCTTTCGAACGCATGGAGCAAGGGCTACCCGCCTTCTTTATCATCGCATTCATTCCGCTCATGCACAGTATCGTGGACGGAATCGCGATTGGTTTCATCAGCTACGCCTTGTTTCATATTGCTGTCGGCAAGTGGCGCGATGTGAAGCCCCTCTTTTATCTCATTTCGCTTCTCTTCGTTCTTCATTTTGTACTGCAGGCGATTTGAGTTCCATTCCATCATAATCATAAGTCAGGCCCGTCCGAACGATTCGACGTTCGGACGGGCCTTTTCACATACAAACTATTAAGCTAAATGAGTGATCTTGGAGGCCATCGGAGTTCTTGGCTTCACAGCCGGAACCTCCTCCGGATAACCGATCCCCAATATGCCAATGACATCGTACTCTGGCGTCACGCCTAGAATATCGCGATTCTGCGGCAAATTCCCCATCGAAGACCAATAGACGCCGGCCCCTGCTTCATAGGCGGCTAACATGAAGTTTTGCACGAAGCAAGAGACGGCCATGATATTCTCATCCCGTTCAAATGGTGTTGCTGCGGGTTTGGACAGTACTGCGAGGACTACTGGGGCACCGCCAAAGTCCTTCTTATGATTTAATTTGGCTCGAGTCTCCGGACCGATGACAAGAACTTCCCAAGGCTCGTTCATACGATGGTTAGGCGCATAGCTTGCGGCCTCCAACCAGGTAAGCAAATCATTTTCCGTTATGGGCTCCCGTTTGAAGGATTTGATTGTTCTGCGGTTTTTGATCGCATCAGTTATTGTCATTGCTTTCGTCAGTCCTTTCCCTTTTAGAATCGTTATCAGAAATGACTTCACGCAGCTCAAACGTATGGATGAACTCCTGAATGATCGCATCGGTTGCTTTCAATTCGCCGCTGATGACTTGCTTAATGGCTTCATACTCCGGTTGTTCCAGTTGCCGCTGCAAAGTGGAGCGTTTGATGTTCAGCCTTTCAAGAAAAGCGATCGCCCGGCCCCGCCGAAAAGTTTGCGCACTTTGAGACCGCTGTTTGCCGTTGATATCTCCTTCATATCCGCCACGGCTCTCTATATGCTCCCGGTGTCCGTGATTCTCTCTATGCTGATGTCTTCCCTCACGCATTTGACCACGCCTCCTCAGCGTTTGTATACATTCGTATACGATGATTATTTGCATACAAATGTATACGATATGTAGTCTGGATGTCAAGTTTGGTCTCAGTTCCTATATTCACAGCTTATATAATCTGAACTATTAAAATGGATGATTGGACAAGTACGTTAAAAAAGCATCAGCGAATGCTGATGCTTTTCTCGTACCCCATCCTGTCTTCTTGATGTACACGGCTTATGATTCGGATGGTTTGTTTCTATTCTTTTCATAAACTTCATCTGAAGGAAAATCCATGATATTGGGCTGTTCCGGTAAGAAGCCTGTAGGCGTATGGGGGCGAGTATCCTCATAGATGGTTTTAGGGTCTCCGTCTGTTAGATCATGTTCGTGTTCATGTTCGTGTTCATATGGCATTTTCTTCCCTCCTTGTTCAGATAGATTGCCCTCATCCCAAGACTTTGATTCCGCTTAATATAGACCCTGTTCAGGATCTATGCTCCGCTAAAGCTCGATAACCTTCGTAGCCACATTATTGCAGAATTCACGGTCATGCTCCACGAACAGCAGGGTCGGCGAATATTCAAGCAGCAACTCTTCGATTTGCATGCGGGAGATGACGTCGATAAAATTCAGCGGCTCATCCCAGATATGCAAATGAACTTTTTCGCAAAGGCTTTTGGCGATCAGCACTTTTTTCTTCTGGCCGCCACTGAAAGAGGTGATGTCCTTTTCAAACTGAATCCTGGAAAAATCCAGTTTCCTTAGTATCGCCTTAAACAAGCTTTCATCGATCCCCTGGTCTCTTGCATAGTCCGTTAAATTCCCTTGTAAATGGGAGGTATCCTGCGACACATAGGAAATTTTAAGCTGGCTTCCTTGTCTGAATGTGCCGGAATAAGAGATGTCTTCCCCACAGATCAGCTTGATAATACTTGATTTTCCGGAGCCGTTTCTACCCGATAATGCAATCCGTTCCCCCTGCTCGATCGTAAAACTCAGATCTTGGCAAACGGTCTTCTCGCCGTAAGAAATCGATACATGGTCAAGCTCGACAAGCTGCTGCTTATGATAGGGAAGCTGTGAAATTTTCAAGTTCTCCGAGCTCTCCAGGTTTTTTAGAAGCTTTGATTTATCCTCAATGGCGGAATGCTGCCGTTGTTCCAAGGATTTCGAACGTTTCATCATTTTGGCCGCTTTATGTCCGACATACCCCTTATCGAGCTTGGAGCCGGAATTTGTGGTACCGTTTTTGGTCTTCTCCACTTCATGCGACCAGTTGTTTGTTCGTTTGGCTGATTCCGAGAGACGTTTTATATCTTTCTTTAGCTTATCGTTCTCGGCCAGTTCAAACTGATCCTGCCTCTGTTTATTGTCCCACCAATCGGTGAAATTCCCTCTTTGCACCTCGATATTCGTCTTATTGATGGAAAGGATATGGTCAACGCAATTATCCAGAAAGGCTCTGTCATGGGACACCAGGATAAAACCGCTCTTGGTCTTGAGATAATCGCTGACAAGCTTTCTTGCGCTCATATCCAAATGGTTCGTAGGTTCATCAATTAACAGAAAGCGATTCTCTTTCAAGAACAACGTAGCCAACATCACTTTCGTCTGCTCTCCGTTGGATAAGGAATCGAACGGCCGATACAATACATCCTCCGAAACCTGTAAAAGCGAAAGCTCACGCATTAATTCCCAATGAACATAGTCCGGATAAATATGCTCAATGACATCCAAAGTATGGTCTTCCTTGTTCTCAATCTGGAATGGAAAATACTCGAATTGAACGTCGGCCGAAATCGTACCGCTGTATTCATACTTACCAAGCAACAAATTCAGAAAGGTAGTCTTCCCTCTTCCGTTCCTCCCCGTGAATCCCAATTTCCAGTCGGTATCCAGTTGAAAGCTAACCTGCTCGAAAATATTATCGTAGCTGCCATCATAGGCATACGTCAGTTTGGAAACATGAATTAATGACATTGAATAATCCTCCTGTGTCAAAAAAATAAGAGCCACAAGAAAGTTACCTTCTTGTGGCTCAAATAAATACAGCAAATCCACTACTCCCGCCTAAGGAGTCGTAGATAAGGATTCGTTTGAGTTAAAAAGATAAAGTAACTTCCTTGCATGCAAAATAAAACTTGCGAAAAATATCGCTTTTTTGTTTTATCTCTTAGCAAGAAATCTACATTATCGTCTTCAACTCCAGTCATTAAAGTATGTTCATCATAACATGGTCGGTTTTTAATTTCAACGCATCTTCACCGTCTAACTCAATTGCATGGTCGTAATACAAGTGTTGTCGTCTTTAAATGTGGAGATCTCGGACTCCGCCGTCTTCCCCTCATGCTCGAACGTTACCCGATAGGTTTTATCTCTAGGAAGCCAAAGATCGACAAAACCGTTGGACTGAGTATTCATCTTTTGGTCCAAGACGGTATTCCCTTCTTGATCGACAACGCGGACATCAAACTCTTGATTCACCATTTCGCCTTGGCAGCCCGTCAAACTGTGAATTTCACAAGGATGCGTATTTTCGACGAACGGAGCAATCGATAGAAAAAACTCGTCTTCAGGCAGGTCAAACGTAGTTTTAGCCGAATCCTCGGCAGTAACGATCAGTTGCTGCGAGGTAATGGAAGCAGATTGAGCGGTGATTTTACGCATGCTGTAATCCTGCACCAGTTGCTTAATGTCTTTGGAATTTTCATGATGCGCCGTTTTTTTGTCGCCTCCGCTAAATAGGTAGATTCCTACTCCTACTGCAACTACAACGGCTATTAATCCAATGGCTATAAATTTTGGTCTTTGCTTCATATTAAGCACCCTTTCTTTTTATACACGAAAGAACAAATGATTCCCCCACGATCATAACACAAAATTATGCGATGCATCTTTAACTATCCCGGCTTACAATATAAGTCAATAAATGTTTCAGGAAAACGGGGCTACGGGGTATCTCCTTCAATGATTCCATGGCTAGACAGTAGTGTTCCCACATCTCTTGTCTGGCCCGTTCCACACCAAGCACACTCACAAAAGTCGAGTTATTATTTTGGGCATCCTTGCCGACGGGCTTGCCGAGCAGGAGTGCATCACCTTCAAAATCAAGTAAATCATCTCTGATTTGAAAGGCAATGCCTGCATGATAAGCATATTTTTTTAGAATCTTAATTTCCGTTTCTTTGACCTGAGCAAGAATAGCCGGCATAACGAGTAAAGCTTCAAATGCGATTCCGGTTTTGTAAAAACACATTCTATTCAATTGCTCCAAGGTTAGAGGTTTTCCTCTTGAATGCAAATCCATTTCCTGCCCCATGCACATTTCCCCTGCTATCTGGGACGAATATCGGATCAAGGCCAGCACGGTTTCAGCATCGAACTGCCCCAGCGAAGCTTGTTCCTGGATTGCCTTTTGAATCAAATAAAGTCCGGTTAACTCCGCGGTAGCGCTATTGTGCACTTGATGCAATGTTGGACGCCCTCTGCGAGAGGATGCATTGTCCTGGGTAGGCAGATCATCAAAGATCAGAGACGCAGTATGCATATATTCCAGTGATCTCAGAAGCGGCTCGATTGCCGAAGTATGGAGTCCATATTCGTTTACCCCCATAACCCAAGCCAATACAGGCCTTAATCGCTTGCCGTCCCCTTCGAGACTATAATTTGCAGCATCTATAAGCGACTCTTGGAATGGCTCAATCCCACTAGTCTTTGAAATCCTCATCAGATTGTTGATCAGCTCGCGGACGTTTTTAACCGTATCTGCAAAGTAATCTTTTTCCTTCCGGTCATTGATTAGAACAGTCACCATCTGGTCCCGGAGCAATTTATCGAAGAAGTCCACATCTCCCGCTTTTGTAACCATCTGCTCTATGAGCCGATAGAATCCCGGGTTTCCGGAAGCCAATATCTCCATAATTTCGTTATATTTCACCACCCCGAGACGTTCCTTACAACGTTTTAATCCGTTAATGGCACGATCCAATATCACTTCTCTAGTCTTGGCATCATTTTTATAGACATTATGAATCAAATTAGAGATGACAACCCAGTATAATTCAAAGGGATTGATTAGATCCGGGCGCTGAGCACGGTGTTTTAAATAATAGGTATAAGGGGTAACCGAGCCAATGCTCATATCGTCAAACATATCCGCAAAATCATCTGCCAGCTGATTATAAATCCCATAACAGAAGGAACGATGATCAAAGCCTTCGTCTGCGGAAGCATCTAACACCGACCGGACAATCAGGCGCGAAGCAGCGGATTTCAAAATAACAGGAATGTAAAGCTCTTCATTGGTATAAAACCCATGGGAGAGATCCTTGTCCCGGTCAAGTTCCTGGGAATGAAAAAACATGTATGACAGCTCGATAAATGCCCGATGTGTCTCCGGTTTCTGGTAGCCCTTAATGTACTCAAAAGCTTCTTTTAGCTCCGAGTGGATGTACTGCATCGTCCCATCCTGACTTCCGGACCATTCACCAGGATCGGGAACCGTATCGGTAAGAAGCGCGCGGCGGATCAGAGTAGTATATTGCTTTTTCCCCTGAGCATTCAAAGCATCCGAATCCAAAAGATCGTCTACAAAAGGATAAGTCAGGCCATAGGAATAACCGAGCCGGATGGCTTCATCGAGTCTTCTGGCACGTTCCTCTGCTGCTATATTCTCATCCATCTCTTCGATCGCGTGCATAATGACCCCAATTATAATCTTGATTAATTTGCGCTGGGCATGCTCAGCGTTCATTTCCTTCGGAATATGAGAGCCTACATTCTTCAGTTTATCGATCACCCAGATCGCAGCGGCCTCTACTCCTTCCTTCTGAGCCCAACGATATACCCCGGCTAGAGTCATATAATCAGGCTGAGATCCGCCGCTAGCTTCATCGGAACGGATCAACAACTTCTTTACATCGGCGGCTATACGTT
>DJTQ01000001.1:8716-10786 GCA_002439285.1 Paenibacillaceae bacterium UBA6304 | reverse complement strand
AATCGACGTTAATGAATATTCTGACCGGTCTGCATGCCCGGGATGAAGGGACCATCCTCATCGACGGCGCGGAAACGTATTTTGCAAATCCGAAAGAAGCGGAGCGCAGAGGTGTTGCTTTTATTCATCAGGAGCTGAATGTATGGCGTGATATGACTGTGCTGGAGAACATGTTCATCGGCAGAGAGGTTTCGTCGCGATGGGGGTTTCTGAAGAGTAATGAAATGAAGGCGCTCGCAATGGAGCAATTCAAAAAATTGTCCGTGGACATTCCGCTCCATGCGGAAGCCGGGGAATGCTCGGTAGGGCAGCAACAAATGATTGAAATTGCCAAAGCGCTGCTGACGGATACCAAGGTCATCATCATGGACGAACCGACATCCGCATTGACGGAAAGAGAAATCCAGAAGCTGTTTGAGGTTATTGAGTCATTGAAAAAAGAAAGCGTTTCTATTGTATATATCTCGCACCGGATGGAAGAAATCTTTACGATCTGCGACCGGATCACCGTCATGCGGGACGGGCGGACCGTGGATACGAAGCCCATTCCCGAGACAAGCTTTGACGAAGTGGTCAAGAAGATGGTCGGACGCGAGTTGACTGAGCGCTATCCGGCGCGTACGCCGGAATTAGGCGAAGTAGTGCTGGAAGTCAAGCATGCCTCGCGCAAAGGTTTGTTCGAAGATGTAAGCTTCCAGGTTCACTCCGGCGAAATCGTCGGTTTCTCCGGCCTGATGGGAGCCGGTCGAACGGAGATCATGAGAGCCTTGTTCGGCCTCGATCGCCTCGATAGCGGCGAGGTTTCGGTGTTCGGCAAACCGGTCGTGATCCGCAAGCCGGCGGATGCGGTGAAGCTCGGTATCGGATTTATCACCGAGGACCGTAAAGACGAAGGTCTGGTGCTTGATTTCTCCGTCAGAGAAAACATGGTGCTGCCAAGTCTGAAGGGCTTCACTTCTAAAGGATTGATTTCGTCGCATAGCGAAAAGGCATTCGTAGACGCGTTGATCAAGCGACTGCAGATCAAAACCCACTCTTCCGAAACGGCGGCGGGCAATCTGTCCGGGGGCAACCAACAGAAGGTAGTTATCGCTAAATGGGTGGGAATCGGGCCTAGAGTGCTCATTCTGGACGAACCGACCCGGGGCGTGGACGTCGGCGCGAAGCGTGAAATTTATCAGTTGATGAATGAGTTGACGGGGCACGGGGTCGCCATCATCATGGTCTCTTCAGAATTGCCGGAAGTGCTCGGTATGAGCGATCGAATAGTTGTAGTACATGAAGGCCGTATTACAGGAGAATTGAGCAATGCAGAAGCAACGCAAGAAAAAATAATGACGCTTGCTACAGGGGGACAGTAATATGACGACAAAGAATGAAGCCAGCGCAGCTAAAGGATTTCAACTTTCGCAAATTACGCAAAAACTGGGACCGTTACTCGGTCTGGCGTTGTTGATCATCATCGTGTCGGTTCTCAATCCAAGCTTTTTGGAACCGCTGAATATTTTGAATCTGCTGCGGCAGGTATCGATTAACGCTTTGATCGCATTCGGTATGACGTTCGTTATTCTAACCGGTGGTATCGACTTATCTGTCGGCGCAGTCCTGGCGCTATCCAGTGCATTCGTAGCCAACATGATGGTTGCCGGCTTTGATCCCATCCTTGCCATCATTATCGGTTGTTTGCTTGGTGCGGTAATGGGAGCGGTGAACGGTCTGCTCGTAACTCAGGGGAAAATGGCGCCGTTTATCGCGACCCTGGCCACGATGACGATCTTCAGAGGCTTGACACTCGTTTACACCAACGGGAATCCGATTACGGGCCTCGGCGAGAGCATGACGTTCCAATTATTTGGCCGTGGGTATCAGTTCGGTATTCCGGTACCGGCCATTACCATGATCATCACCTTTGCGATCCTGTGGGTCGTGCTTCATAAAACGGCCTTCGGACGTAAAACGTACGCAATCGGCGGCAACGAAAAGGCTGCGATCGTATCCGGGGTTAAAGTATCCCGCGTTAAAATCATGATCTATTCGTTGGCAGGCTTGATGTCCGCATTGGCGGGGGCG
>DJTQ01000001.1:0-8492 GCA_002439285.1 Paenibacillaceae bacterium UBA6304 | reverse complement strand
GGCACAGCCGACCGCAGGTACTTCCTATGAACTCGACGCAATTGCGGCAGTTGTCTTAGGCGGGACGAGCCTTTCCGGCGGCCGCGGCCGTATCGTGGGCACACTTATCGGCGCGCTGATTATCGGTACGCTGAACAATGGCTTGAACATGTTAGGCGTATCCTCCTTCTACCAGATGGTAGTCAAAGGGATCGTCATTCTGATCGCCGTCCTCATCGACCGCAAGAAATCCGCATAAGGGGGAAGAATTGACTATGAAAAAGCTAACGATCCTGCTGGCAGCGTTCCTGCTGATCCTGACTACGGGCTGTTCCCTGGAGCCTCCGGGCTGGGCCAAACCGAAAACAGGCGGCGATCTGAAAAATATGAAAATCGGCTTGTCCGTCTCTACTTTGAATAATCCGTTCTTCGTTTCTCTGAAAGACGGCGTCGTAAACGAAGCGAAAAAGCTCGGCATCGAGACGATCGTCGTCGACGCACAGAATGACTCGGCCAAGCAAAGTAATGACGTGGATGATCTGATGCAAAAAGGCGTCAATGTTCTGCTGATCAATCCGACCGATTCCGCCGCGATCTCGACGGTAGTACAATCGGCGAATAACCTGGGCATTCCAGTCATTACTCTGGACCGTTCCGCGGATCAGGGGGAAGTTAAAGCGCTGGTCGCTTCGGACAATGTTAAAGGCGGAAATATGGCGGCGGAATATATCGTGAAGATGCTCGGACAAGGAGCCAAAGTAATCGAGCTTGAAGGTGTTGCAGGCGCGTCGGCAACCCGCGAACGCGGGAAGGGCTTCCATGATGTGGCTGATCAGGATTTGAAAGTCATCGCCAAGCAAACTGCGGACTTTGACCGCGTCAAAGGTTTGAACGTAATGGAAAACCTACTGCAAGCGAATCCTGATGTACAGGCCGTATTTGCCCACAACGATGAAATGGCGCTGGGGGCTATCGAAGCCATCCGCAGTTCCGGCAAAGATATTCCGGTCATCGGCTTTGACGGGAACGAGGATGCACTGAAGTCGATTCAGGCGGGCCAGTTGACCGCTACCGTGGCACAGCAGCCTGAATTGATCGGACAACTTGCGGTGCAGGCCGCTCATGATGTGCTTCAAGGCAAGACGGTAGAGAAGTCTATCCCGGCACCGCTGAAGCTGGTAACAAAGGAATAGGGCGAGTTTAATAAGAACAATGAAGTAAATAACCGTCATTCTTATCCTTTTTCAGGATTTAAGAATGGCGGTTTTTCATTTAAGCCCAATTGTCGGGGCTCTGTGTCATCGTAGTTATTTTAGTTTTTGAATGGATCTTGGACTCCAACTCCGATAAATCTCCGTTCAACTCCTTAAGAACAGGGAGAAATAAGGCACCCGCAGAACATACAACGGGGAGAAGACCCGCGATCAGAATCATGAATTGGACGCCGTAGTGTTGAGCAATCGCCCCTCCCGCAAACGCGCCGACCGGGGACAAGCTGCCGCCGATCAGAAATCGAACCGAATTGACGCGCCCCTGCAGCCGGTCGGGGACAAGCTTGCCATGCAAAGAGGAACTCAGGGAACCGAAGAAGGGACCGGCCATGCCGGCGAGAAATAAGGCGACCAAGGCGATAGAGAAGCTGCCTATAACCCCCAGAATGGTATTAAAGAAGCCCATTGCCGCTAAACTGCACAGCATGACAGTTCGCCGTTGTTTGACTTCTTTGAGGAAGAAGATGACCCCAAGTCCGGCTAAGGTGCCGCATGCGGAAGATGTGGTCAAAGCCCCCATGGCGGCTGCATCCAGGTGCAGCACTTCTTGTACATAAGGAACCATCATGGTCCAGATGGCCATGGAGCTCATATTCGAAATAGAGACCATGACCATAATGACAAGCAGACCCGTAAACCGTTTATAGAACGAAAAACCTTCGGTCATTTCACGCAAATAAGTCGCTAAAGGGAGAGAAGACGGTTTCTTCTCCTTTCTTTGACTTCTCGGCAGGGTCAGCAGGGTTGCGATGGTGATCAGATAAAAGGCGGCATTGATTCCCAGCGCGGGTAAAGCGCCTTGGGACGCGGTAACTACTCCTGCCATAGCCGGACCTATTAAGGCAACCGCATTTCTGCAACCGTCGATTACAGCGAACGCTCTCATCAATTTACGGTTGTCTGCCACTTCCGGAATCGCGGCCATGGCGGACGGCATAAAGAGGGCTGCACATGAACCGCTAAGACCTGCCGCGAGAAAGAGATGCCACATCTGCAATTGACCAGCCAGACCGACGACAAACGGCAGTGTAACAGCAATCCACCGCAGCGTCGCAAGGCCGGCCATCAGCTTCTCTCGCGGAAGACGGTCCGTTAGCGGAGAGCCGAGCAGACGAAGAGCCAATTCAGGTATACCGGAGCAAAGGGCGAGAACTCCCATGGCGAGTTTGGAACCGGTCATCTCATAGACAAGCCATTCCATGGCCAGCAAACCAAAAGCGTCGCCGAAGCCGCTTAACGTAATCGTAGCCAACAGCCCGTAATAACTATGTTTCTTCATGATGCTTCGCCTCCTTTTCCTGTATCTCTAAGTCGGGTTTGGTTTCAGCTTTGGAGAAATAGATCGATTTGTTCAGGCAAGTGATGAAGTGCTTTTAAACGAAGACTGTATTCTACGTTTTTGGATTCGCTGCTTTTGTAATGAACGATTACGAGACCTGCGGCTCTGAGCGTAATGAGATGGTAATGGATCGTGCTCTTGGATATTCCGATTTCCCGAACGATTTCCGTAAATGTCATTTGATTTTGCGATAACAAGCGAAGGATGCGTAATCTGGTTTCATCCGATAGAGCACTTGTAATCCTTAGCAGGTGAGGAGCCGGATGCCCAACTGAAGGAGGAATCACATCGCAAGAGTATTGGGTGAAAATAAATTCGTCGTATATGCTGGAAGATACAAGGGGACGTATATGGAATTGGGGAGTGAGAATAATCCTCTTCAAACGATCTCCCGGATAGAACTTCATTCCCCCGGTCGCCTGCTCTACGGCATCGGCAAGGTTCGTTTCATTTACCACCTGTTTCTTTCGAATGGCCGCTTCCTTTGTTAACCCTTCGATGATAGCAGGATCGACGCTATGAAAATAATGCTTATCCCATTCCCGTATCAATTCCGCTGCCCGATCTCGAAACTCGCCAAGATTCGGAGGAATGGACGAGCCGACGCTTGCAGCAATTTCATACAGTTCTCCCGTCGACAATGCCGTGAACCATTCCAGAAATTCCGGAACAGAACGATTGCCCGGACATCGCCAAATAAATGGGAAGAGACTTAGGTCTTCCAGTGTCTTCATATTCTCCCGTAACCTTTGCAAGACGACGGGAGCGAATTGTTGTTGAACCTCGCGTACCCAAAGCTTTCCCGCCTCCATAACCTGATGGTTCTGTTTGTAAAAAAATGCGTTCATACTGTTGACGCATTCATATACAGGGGCAAAGTCGAACTCAAGATCGAAGTGCTTCATAAGATAACTCCATTCTGTTTTTTTTGTTCTATAAATATAGAACTTATCTTTAGTTATATATTATTAGAACAATGTAAGATTGGCAAGAATAAATTTCCACAAACAAAAAAAAGCCGTCCCCGGTCAGTATGCACTGACGCGGAAACGGCTTTTTGGCGGCTTACAGCGATTTCAGATATTCCACGATGGTCAGCAGGCCCTTATCGAAGTTTTCGAGATTGAAATGTTCGTTCGGGGCGTGCAGATTTTCGTCCGGCAGGCCGAAGCCCATCATAACGGCTGGAGCCTCCAATACGCGGGACAAAGTTTCCACGATCGGAATGGAGCCGCCGTCTTTGGTAAACAGCGCGCGGGTTCCATAGACCTTTCCATAGGCATCAGCCGCTTTTTGCAGCATCGGATCGGAAGGTTCGCACGTGAATGCGCGGGCTTTCTCCGTGGCCTTCACTTGAAGAGTTGCACCTTTCTGCAGATTCTCATGCAGATGCTTCTCGATTTTGTCGATGATGTCCTGCGGATCTTGGTCGCCGACGAGACGGCAGGTGATTTTGGCATGCGCTTCTTTCGGCAGGACCGTTTTGGTGCCTTCCCCTTGGAAGCCGCCGTAGATGCCGTTTAACTCAAGGGTCGGGCGCGCTCCGGTTCTTTCAACGAAGGTATAGCCCTCTTCCCCGTAGAGCTCGCTTAAGGTCAGCGTTTGTTTGAGTTGTTCCTCGTCAAACTGCTGTTTAGCGAATTCTTCGCGGATTTCCGGCGTCAGTTCGTGAACACCCTTGTAGAATCCCTCTACTGCAACGCGTCCATGTTCATCATGCAGGCTGGCAAGCAGCGCAACGAGTGCATGCAGAGCGTTTGGCACGCCTCCTCCGAAGGTGCCTGAGTGCAAATCGGTATTGGCGGTATTTACGGATACCTCAAGTGCACAAAGTCCGCGAAGTCCGATGCAGATGGCCGGTTTACCCGGTGCCATAAGCGATGTATCCGAGATTAGGATGACGTCGGCTGCCAACTGATCCTGATGGGATTCCAGGAAGGATGGGAGATTCGGGCTGGTTACCTCTTCCTCGCCTTCGATGCAGAACTTGATATTTACGGGCAACTCTTTTTCCTGGGCTAAAATAGCTTCAACGGCTTTGACATGCAGGAACATTTGACCTTTATCGTCGGTTGCACCCCGTGCATACAACTTGTTGTCGCGGATGGACGGCTCGAAAGGAGGCGTGTCCCACAGATTCAGCGGATCGACCGGCTGAACGTCATAGTGGCCGTATACAAGGACGGTCGGTTTACCGGGAGCATGCAGGTGCTCGGCAGTCACAACAGGATGTCCGGCTGTCGGATGCACCTCCACGTTGTCCATACCGGCACGCCGCAGGGAATCGGCGACCCATTCAGCCGCCTTCAATACATCGGCTTTATGCTCCGACAGAGCGGAAATACTCGGAATGGAGAGCAGTTCCCCGAGTTCTTTTAAGTGCGTATCTTTTTTGCTTTGAAAATAGGCTTGATAATCCATGGTTGTCAGTTCCTCCCGAACATATTCTCCCCTTTATTTTACACCTTTTCCCCGCATAACACGAATGACGGATTTGGGTTTTGCCTAAGAGATTAAAATTAACTTAAAAATAGTTCCGGTTTTTTTATATTTCCTTAAGGTAAGAAGGGCATAATTCTGTTAAAGTCATAAGAGAAGAGCAAGCCGTTATATAATGAAGGGAGTCAATTGATCAATGGATGAGAAAGAGAAAGAAAATAAGGATTTAGCATCAACACAGGGACCGGAGGATCAGCCTGAAACCTCCAACGACACGACTGAAGAAGGACAGGCCCCGGTTGGAAATACAGATACAGTCGATCCAGTGGTGGATACTACTAGCGACAGAGTAGAAGAGAATGAAAATTTGATTCCTCAGGTTCACGAGGGAGAAGCGATGGCCCTGTTATCGGAAGACCATTCCGAAACTCAGGGTGCCGCTCATAGCCCCGGCGGTAAAGGGAATATCGTATGGCCGATCGTATCGGCCGTGCTTGCGGTTTTGCTGATCATTGCCGTGGTCATACCTCTGATTTCCGGAAAGAAAGTGGAGGCCGTCGCTACGGTAAACGGCACGGAAATTACGAAGGACGAGCTTTATAACGAATTGTCCCAGGGCGGTGCCGATGAGCAGGCTTTGGATACACTGATTACTAAGTCGCTGATCCACCAGGAAGCGAAGAAGAATAATTATGAAGTAACCGAAGCCGATGTCGATAAGGAAATCGATACCTATGTAGAAAACTTCGGTTCCAAGGAGAATTTGGATCAAGCGCTGGTGGCCAACGGGATGACTCTGGAGCAATTGCGTGAGAATATCCAAATGAACGCGCTCCTGACCAAAATTCTAGAACCGCAGGTAAAAGTCACCGACGAGCAGATCAAGCAAACTTTTGAAGACAATAAAGCGTCTTTCGATACGCCGGAGCAAGTACGGGCGTCCGTAATTCTTGTAAAGACGGAAGCGGAAGCGAACGAAATCATTAAAGAGCTGAAGGAAGGCAAGGACTTTGCCGAGCTGGCGAAGAGCAAATCGCTGGATGAAGCTACGAAAGCTAACGGCGGAGATACCGACTTCTTTGCCCGCGGACAGATGGAAGAAGCGGTAGAGAACGCAGCCTTCAAACTGGCTAAAGATGAAGTCAGCGGCGCCGTGAAAACGGAAGGCGGTTATCAGGTCATCAAGGTGACGGACCGTAAAGAAGCTCATACGGCAACGCTGGAGGAGAAGAAGGAAGAGATCCGCAAGGGGCTCGTCTCGCAGCAGGTTGGCCAGTTGTCGGGAACCTGGATCGAGGATATCCGGAGCAAGGCTACAATCACAAACACGTTGACCGATAAAGCGGATGAAACGTCAACGGACACAAATACAGCAAAATAATTCTGCTATCGGAACTGCAGAATAAGGGGAGCCATTTGGCTCCCTTTATGTTTTATATACGGGTAATTATGTTTTCAATTGTTTCAGCGTGGTTCAGGAGGTACAATTAAGGCTATGAAAAGATAGACAGAGGAAAGCGTACGAGTCGGGAGGAGACCAGAATGGCTGAATGGTTTGAGGAGAGTTTCGGCGAAGATTATTTGCTCGTCTATAAGCACCGTGATGTGCAGGGTGCGAAGCGGGAAGTACATAAGATGATGGACTGGATAAATTTGCCGGCAGGAGCGAAAGTATTGGACTTATGCTGCGGAATGGGCCGACATTCCATGGCTTTGAATGAAGCGGGATATGAAGTGACCGGCGTAGATTTGTCCGAAGTCCTGCTCAGGGAAGCGCGCAAGAACGATCCGGAGGGAAAGGTAACCTGGCTGCGGGCGGATATGCGGAATCTGCCGCTTGCGGGTGGATTTGACGCGGTGGTGAACCTGTTCAGTTCTTTCGGTTATTTTGAGAAGGATGAGGAGCACCTTAAAGTTCTGAAAGAAATCTATCGGATACTTAAGCCGCAAGGGCGGTTCATCATCGATTTTCTTAACCCGGAATATACGGCAGCTCATTTGGTTCCCGCCTCGCAGCGGGTAGATGAAGGTCAACTTATTTCGGAGACTCGCGTTATTGAAGACGGTTATGTGAAGAAAAAAATTTCGATTAAGGATACCCGGGAACAAGGGTCAAACTTACATAAAGAACCAAGAGAGTACCTGGAACGGATCAAGCTGTATAAGAGCGAGTCCTTTGCCTCGATGCTTTCTCAGGCGGGTTTGGTTCTGGATTACATTCATGGGAGCTATGATGAGGAATCCTATGATCCCATCCAATCTCCCCGGATGATTATGGTTGGGCGGCGGAGCGAATGAGCAGGACTGAAATTGAAGTGTTCGAGCAGGAAGAATTAGCCCGTGTCAGGATTTCCATGGCTCCGCCGCTGCGCTGGGTGAACAGCTATATCCTCCGGGGCGAAGAAGGGGTAACGATCGTGGATCCCGGCCCAAGGTCCAATTTGACCGAGTCGGAATGGAGAACAGCTTTGAGTGAATTGGATATTTCTCCCCGCGATATCGTCTCGATTGTGGTCACCCACCATCACCCCGATCATTACGGGATGGCCGGATATTTACAGTTGTTGACCGGAGCCGAGGTATTCATGTCCCGAAGGGCGCATGAGGAGACGGAGCGGATGTGGGGGGAAGGCAGCGCAATGAACGATGCGTTGCTGCAGCTCTATCGTAAGCACGGGATGCCGCAGTCGTGGTATGGACAACTGCCGGCCCATATGGAGAGCTTTCTTGCGCAGGTTACACCTTCCCCGGAAGTCACTTATTGGGAGGAAGGCGATGCCTTGGTGATGGGCGGCCGAGACTGGATCGCGGTCGAGAGCGCCGGTCATGCTCCGGGGCACCTGTCGTTTTACGATCCGGAGCGGTGTCTTATGCTGTGCGGGGATGCGGTATTGCCGCAGATCTCCCCTAATATTAGCCTGTTGCCGGGCAGTGACCCGCAACCCCTGCAGTCGTTCATGGAATCGCTCGCTAAGCTGGGGACCTATGAAGTTGTTAAGGCGTTTCCCGGGCACCGGAATCCGTTCACGCATTTCGCGGAGCGGACGCAGGCGTTATTAGCGCATCATGAGGAGCGGCTGGACCGAATCGGATCACTGCTGACGGAGCGGGATCAAACCGGCTTTGACGTATGCACCGCCCTCTTCGGCCTTGATCTCGGCATTCACCAGATGCGGTTCGCCATGTCCGAGACGCTGGCTCATTTGGTCGAATTGGTCCGCCGGGGGCGGGCGGTTGAAATTGCCGACCCGGAAGGAAGTATTATGTTTCGGGGTGCCGGTCGGGTAGGATAAGCGCGCTTAATAAAATAGCGCCCTGTTTGTAGAGGGCCCCCCATCTTCAGGGGCTGTCCCAAAAGTCATCGTAGTTGGCTGAAGGACAGCCCCTTTCTCCTTGACCAACCTTGCTTTCACCATGTCGCTCTCCTCCCTGGGCTCACAGGCCGCTCTATGAAGATTAACTGG
>DJTQ01000427.1 GCA_002439285.1 Paenibacillaceae bacterium UBA6304 | reverse complement strand
TTGAATTCTACAATTTCATAGCACGTTCCATAACCGCCATCCGGATGGGTACCCCATTCGCCATTTGCTCGAAAATACGCGACTGAGCATGTTCGACCACACTGTCATCGATCTCCACGTTCCGATTAATTGGGGCGGGATGCATGATGATGACATGCGGGGCAAGAGCCGCCGCCCGCTCTTCCGTAAGTCCATATTCCAAGCGATACTGCTCGGCGGATTTCAGCAATCCTTCGGCATGGCGTTCCAACTGTACGCGCAGCATCATGACTACATCTGCGCAGAGCGCCTCGTCCATGGATACATAAGGCGCTTCCGCCGCAAGCTCCGGCGCCCGCATGCTTTCCGGCGCGCACATCTTGACGTCCGTTCCGAATTTTTGCAGCGCCCAAAGATTCGAACGGGCTACCCTGCTGTGCTTGATGTCTCCAATAATAGATACTTTGAGCCCCTTCAATTCTCCGAAGTGCTTCTTCATCGTGTACAAGTCAAGCAAAGCCTGCGTCGGATGTTCGTTATTCCCGTCTCCGGCATTGACTAGAGGAACGGACACTCGGGAAGCCAATTCAGCCAGAACGCCTGCCGGCTTCAGCCGGATCACGCCTGCATCGATTCCCATCGATTCCAGAGTGCGCACCGTATCGTAGATGGACTCCCCTTTTTCGACGCTGGAGACGGCGGCCGCAAAGTTCAGAACCTCCGCTCCCAGTCGCTTTTCCGCCATTTCAAACGAGAAGCGGGTACGCGTACTGTTTTCAAAAAACATATTGGCTACAAACCGATCTTTCAGCAGAGGAATCAATTTTTCTTCCCGGCTTTCCCAGTACGCCGCCCGATCCAGAATCGAACCAATTTCCGAGGCGCTGAGCTCCTTAAGCCCTAGCAAACTGCGGTCCTTCAATGCGGATGCGGTCATCGTCATATCACTGCTCCCCCCGCTGCTGCAAAATCCGTACTTGATCATGACCGTCGCTTTCCTGAAGCAGTACTTCGATCTCCTCGACTTTAGAAGTCGGAACGTTCTTTCCGATATAATCCGGCCGGATCGGCAGCTCCCGGTGACCGCGGTCGACCAGCACTGCGAGTTGAATCGATTCGGGCCGTCCCGCATCCATAATGGCATCCATTGCAGCACGGATGGTACGGCCAGTATATAGAACATCGTCAAGTAGGATCACTTTTTTGTTATGAATCGGCACCGGGAAGGCCGCCTGCTCTATTCCCCCCTCTTGGGCGGAGCGGTCATCGCGGTATGCAGTAACATCCAGTTCAAACCAGGGCATTGGGGTTCCCTCGATATTTTCCAATCTTTCGGCAAGCCGTTTGGCCAGAAACACGCCGCGTGTTTTAATCCCGGCCAATACACAGCCTTCAATTCCATTGTTGCGTTCAAGGATTTCATGGGCCACTCTGATTAAGGCACGGCGAATGGCTATTTCATCCATAATTATATGACTCTCGGTGCTCATAGGAACTGCCTCCTCAGGATAATTTAATCCAGATCCGTGATAGGCCACAAAAAAACTCCTTGCCTGATCCGGGCAAGGAGTCTGTAGTCATAGATAGAGCCATGACTGTCATGCGGATTCAAGGTATGCACTGCCGCAGCAGTAGACATAATCTTCCCTAAATCCTCATTCACGTTACCTTGCCAGCCTCACGGGACTGAATTAAAGGTTCATATTGATTTACATGAATTATGACAGAATGCGGCCTGACTGTCAAGACAACCATCCTGGATAAATACCTGACCTAAAATTTACAGTTCAATCTCCCTAATGAGTCAACGAAATCATTTATATTCATAAATATACATTATAATTAATATTTATTCAATCCCTTTCTGACCCCGCTTAATTTACTTTCACTTCTATCCGCCCTTATTAAAGAGGGGGCGTCCCAGAAGTCATCGTAGTGTGGTTGGCTGAAGGACACCCTCTTTCTCCTGCCCCAGCTTACTTTCACTACCCATGAGGCTCTCCTCTCTAGGCCACCAGACAGACCGCTATATGAAGATTAACTGGAAAACCTACAGTTATTCCGCGCGGTAGGCCGGGTCCGGGCAAACTAACTGGAAATCCTACAGTTAATTTAGGCACTTGCAGCGAAAAGAGCGGAAAGGATAAGAATTAACTGTAGGAAATACATTTAATTCTACAGAACGACCAGATTCATGGTAATTAACTGTAAGTAATACAGTTAATTTGCTCCCAACAACACTCACTCCTATCGATTCGAGCAGTGAATACATGAAGTTACTGAGCACTGGTTACTGGTTACTGGAAAGTTTCCTTAAATGTGCGCCTGTTTCGTGACTAGTTAGTTAGTTTAGTTAAAGTAATTAATTCGTGCCCCTTAGCCCTTTACTCCGGCTTCCTTCGGATTGCGTCTCGCCAAGGACACCCTTGCCTTTGGCTAACAGTTCCTACTGCCAAGTCTGTAGCGGACTTTTACAGCCGAGTTATCACCCATGCCGGGCGCACAAGTGAAAGAGCCAGCCAAGAAAAACATCTCTTGGCTGGCTCTTTTAAATAAAAAATTGTTTGTTACTTTTGGGTTACCCTCCTATCAACTTCAACAGATTAAAATATAAACTTCACTTCACCCAGACGGCGTTTGATTTCAGCGATAACCCGCTCTTCCTCCGCAATTCCGTCTGCCGCAAACGTAACCGAAAACCGGACATAGTGGCCGGCATCATCCCAAGGTACCGTCGAGATCAGCTTCTCCCTGATCAGGTACTGAGCGAAATCCTCCGCTGTGGCAAACGCAGGGCCGCCCTCCACTCCTTTCGGAGCAGCCACGTAAAGGAAGAATGAACCCTTCGGTTTCTTTGCCTTGAAGCCGAGCTCATTCAGCGTAGCGACCAGCAGGTTATGGCGCCGCGAGTATTTCTCCGCAATCTTCTCCGTAATTTCCGGATGGGCCAATCCGTAAGCCGCCGCTTTCTGTATGGCTATAAACTGGCCGGAATCGTTATTATCCTTCACATCGCTGAACGCTTTTACGATCAAGGGATTCCCGGCGACAAACCCAATTCTCCATCCGGTCATATTGTAAGATTTCGACAAGGAATGGAGTTCAACACCAACCTCCTTGGCTCCAGGTGTCGAGAGGAAGCTGAGAGGCTTCAACCCGTAGTACGTCAAGGCGGCGTAAGGAGCGTCATGAATGACGACCACGTTGAATTTGCGGGCCCATTCCACTACTTTCACAAAAAATTCCGCCGTAGCGCTCGCGCCTGTCGGGTTGTTCGGGTAATTCAGGTAAATCAGCTTAGCCTTTAGGGCGATCTCATCAGGAATCGAAGACAGGTCCGGGAGAAAATCGTTCTCTTCCGTCAAGGGCACCGAGTATACCTCTCCACCCAAATACTTCGTGTGCGTTCCCAGAATCGGATAACCCGGAACTGTCATAATCGTGATATCCCCCGGATTGATAAAGCAAGATGGCAGCATCGCCAAAGCAGGCTTAGAGCCGATAGAATGCACGATTTCCGTATCCGGATCGATTCCGCTCACGCCGAATACTTCTTGCAAATATAGAGCGGCCGCCGATTTGAATTCGGCAATTCCATTATCTGCATATCCGCGGTTTTCCGGCTTGGCCGCTTCCTCCGCCAGTTTCGCCACGATTCCGGCATCCGCCATTTCGTCCGGTTCACCAACGCCCATATCGATCAATTCCATGTCCGGAAAATCTTTTTTTGCCGCAGCTTTCGCGCGTTTGATTTTTTCGAATTTATAAATAGCCGTATCTTTTCCGTAATCGGCCCCGCCGATACGATCGGCAAATTGACGCTGAATATAAGTATCCTGATAGAGTTTTATGCTCATGAAAGTCCATCCCCTTTTTCAAAATCTCCTCTTTAAATATGATGGAATCATAGTTTTTCGAGAATGGATTAATCACCAGATCGTTTGTAGTTTTTTGACTATTGAAGATGAAGTCCTATCAAAAAAACACCCCCGTTCCGACATGCCTAATGCATGTTTGGAACAAGAGTGCCTTCTAATTGATCAACCATTGATCATTTCAATTACCGATTACGCAGGGAATGCAGCAGATCCTCCATGTCTTCGGGGATCGGTGCGCTAAACTCCAGATATTCCCCGCTCGATGGATGAACAAATCCAAGCACTGCAGCATGCAGAGCCTGCCCGGACATCTTGATGCCTTTACTCCGGCCGTACAAAGGGTCTCCAACCAACGGATGCCCTATAAATTTCATATGCACGCGAATTTGATGCGTCCGCCCGGTCTCTAATTTAAGCTCCAGCAGTGTATAATCTCCAAAACGTTCGGTTACCTGAAAATGGGTGATCGCTTCTTTGCTGTTTCGCTCAATCACCGTAAACATCTTCCGGTCTTGAGGATCCCGGCCGATCGGTGCATCAACCGTTCCCTGGTCATGACTGACGTTACCGTGAACTAAAGCGTAATACTTCCGGGTTACCGAATGCTCCTTAAGCTGTGCGGCCAAGGATGCATGCGCCTTATCATTCTTTGCGGCCATCAGGAGGCCTGATGTATCTTTATCGATACGGTGCACGATGCCTGGACGTAGTTCTCCATTGATACCGGAGAGGTCTTTGCAATGAAACATCAGCGCATTCACAAGCGTTCCGGAGGAATGCCCCGGAGCCGGATGCACGACCATGCCGCGGGCTTTGTTGACGACAATGACATCCGAATCTTCATAATATACATCGAGCGGAATATCCTCTGGCACAATTTCGACCGGCTCCGCTTCCGGAACTGTCAGTGTAATGACATCGCCCTCAGCAATTTTATAATTGGCTTTGATACTGGCGCCATTTACAAGAATGTCCCCGTTTTCAATCCAAAGCTGGATCTGGCTCCGGGAGAACTCTTCGCCTAGCCGGGATTTTATATACTTGTCAATTCGATCCTTCGCTGCTTCGGCCTCCGCCGTCCACTCCATAATTCCGTCTTCAGGATCAAAAAAAGGTTTGTCCGATATCATACTTGCTCCTCTTGCTTATGTTTTGTTTGGTTATGTTTCTCTCTGCGAATTTCCAAAATCGAATCCAAAACGATCAGGCACACCCCGACCACAATACAGGAGTCCGCGACATTAAAGATCGGAAAAGTATAAGTGCCGAAATTGAATTGCAGAAAATCGACGACTTCGCCGCTTACGGCCCGGTCGAGAAAATTACCGACAGCCCCGCCCAAGACGAGCGATAAGGCGGTAGGCAGCAGTTTGTTGCCCGACGACTTCACTTTTTGCAAATACCAGATGATTCCCACCACGACGACTGTCGTGATAACGATGAAGAACCAACGTTGCCCTTCCAAGATCCCGAATGCCGCACCCGTATTCCGGTGGGAAGTAATCAGGAAAAAATCGCCGATTACCGGAATTTGTTCCCCGATCGTTAAACCGGACGCAATCAGATATTTCGTACCTTGGTCAATTAGAAACATAATTAATGCAATCAGAAAATA
>DJTQ01000430.1:6879-8996 GCA_002439285.1 Paenibacillaceae bacterium UBA6304 | reverse complement strand
GTTGCAGGGATGGGCGATGCGCTCTCGACTTATTTTGAAGCGAGGGCAACGGCGAATTCGTATTCCAACGTCAATGCCGGTTTGCCGTGCGGTGTGCGGGAAGGTGTATGCGGCGATGCAAAAGGGACGATCACGGCATTAGGGCTTGCCAAACTGTGTTATGAAACGTTGCTTGAAAACGGGTATAAGGCCAAGCTCGCCTGCGATCAGAATATTGTGACGACAGCGTTGGAGAATATTATTGAGACGAATATTTTGTTATCGGGTTTAGGCTTCGAAAGCGGTGGTTTGGCAGCGATCCATGCGATTCATAACGGCCTGACCGCTCTGGAAGGCACGCATCATTATTATCATGGGGAGAAGGTAGCCTTCAGTACGATTGCTCAATTGGTGCTTGAAAATGCCGATCGGGCCGAAATGAAGGAAGTACTGGACTTCTGCCTGTCGATTGGCCTTCCGGTTTGCTTGGCGGATATCGGAGTAGAGAGTGTAACTTACGAGGAACTACTTGAGGTTGCCAAAAAGGCATGTATCGCCGAAGAATCCATTCATTCGATGCCATTCCCGATTTCGGAGGATGCGGTAGCATCGGCGATTATGGCTGCGGATCTATTGGGCAGTCAGTATAAATTAAGTAAGGAGATTTAAGATGAAGAAAATCATGAACCAGCCGGAAACGCTGGTAAGAGAAATGTGTAACGGGCTTGTCTTGGCTCATCCTGAGCTGGATTTTAACTCTAAATTCAAAGTGATCTCCAAAAAAGAGATCAAATCGGATAAGGTTACGTTGATCAGTGGCGGCGGAAGCGGCCATGAACCGGCCCATGCCGGGTTTGTAGGGAGCGGGATGTTGGATGCGGCTGTATGTGGTGATGTGTTTGCCTCTCCATCCCAGATTCAAGTGTATCAAGCCATTCGCAGCACAGCGAGCAGTAAGGGAACCCTGCTGATTATCAAGAACTACAGCGGCGACATCATGAACTTCAAAAATGCAGCTCATCTCGCTAGCGAAGACGGCATCCAAGTCGATTATGTCAAGGTAGACGATGACATAGCCGTCGAAGACAGCCTTTATACGGTAGGTAGAAGAGGAGTTGCCGGAACGGTGCTCGTTCATAAGGTGGCCGGTGCGGCAGCAGAAGCCGGGCTGTCTCTGCCGGAAGTGAAAGAAGCGGCGCAGCATGCGATTAATCATGTTCGTAGTATCGGCTTCGCGTTCACCTCCTGCACGGTTCCAGCCAAGGGATCACCAACATTCCAAATTGAAGATCACGAGATGGAGTACGGCGTTGGTATTCATGGGGAACCGGGTATTCGCAGGGAGAAATCCGTGTCTGCAGATGAACTGGCTCAGCGGATGGTAACGTCATTACTGGATAATCTGCAGATGAATGATCAGACTCAGCAAGAAGTTGCCGTATTGATTAACGGGTTTGGGGGTACACCGCTACAGGAACTGTATTTGCTTAACAATTCAGTAATACGCGAATTGACGTCCAAGAACAAACGGGTCTTCAAGACATTTGTCGGCAACTATATGACCAGCATCGATATGGCCGGCGCATCGGTGACCATTATGAAGCTGGACGACACGTTGAAGAAATGGCTGTCTGCGCCATGCGATACACCGGCCTTGTCGATAAAAGGCGAGTTTCAACCAGTGAACTATACCGAGGTTATTCGGGATGAGAAGCCGGCGGGTGAGTTATCTTATACCAACAATACCGATGCCGCTGCCGCGGTGATTCATGATAACCGTTTATCTCTGCAAAATGTAGTCTATTTGATCGATCAAATGAGCGAGGTCATTATCAAGAACGAGGTTCCCTTCTGTGAGCTTGATTCCCATGCCGGAGACGGGGATTTCGGGATGAGCGTTGCTAAAGGATTTAAGCAGCTCAAAGCGGAGTGGGAGGATATTCTTGCCCATCACCGCAGCAATATCGGTGATTTCCTCGATGCCTGCTCTTTGATCATTATGGAGCATTGCGGCGGGGCTTCCGGACCGATCTGGGGATCCGGCTTCCGCGCGGCGAGCAAATCTGTTGGTCAGAAGAAGGAGCTATCCGTTCAGGAAGTTGCCGACATGATGCAGGCTATCGTCAAAGGCATCCAGG
>DJTQ01000430.1:0-6768 GCA_002439285.1 Paenibacillaceae bacterium UBA6304 | reverse complement strand
GGGAGCTGTCGTCGGAGACAAGACATTGATTGATGCGCTTGTGCCGCTCGCGGATGCCTGGACGCAAAGCGCCAAGCAAGGCGACGATTTGAAGTCGGCGGCGAACAAGGCGGCGGAAGCAGCGGTTCTCGGAGCTAAGAAAACGGAGGATATCGTCGCCAGAATGGGCAGAGCGGGCACCGTAGGAGAACGCAGCATCGGTTATCCGGATGCAGGCGCTTATGCGCTTGGAGTGATTTTTACTGAACTAGCTAAAGTGATGAAGTAATCGACCTATTTGAACAGCCCTTGAGATTCAAGGGCTGTTTTTTGTGCGCCAGATGAAGGGGAGGTAAAGAAAGAACATCTATAAACAAAAAATCTCTTCCCCTACTAGATGACATGGATTAACACTTATATTATTAACACATTTTTGGAGGGAAGGTAATCAGTATGGATATTAATCGCCTTATCGATATGACGATACAACCCGAGATATTTGAGAAGAGTACGTCACAGATGTGGACCGACGGGTATATTTCGCGGAACATGTTAAAAGCTCACTTAGATCCTAATACGGATGCAGCAAGCAGGAAGCCTTATTTTATGGATGACTCTGTAAAATGGATCAAAGAATATATTTGTAGTAATGATGTAGGAAAACAGATACTGGATTTGGGTTGTGGTCCGGGGCTCTATACAAGTCGGCTGGCCCGTTTAGGATTTAACAGCGTCACAGGGGTGGACTTCTCCAGATGTTCAATTGAATATGCAGAGCGGCAAGCAGCAGAGCAAGAATTGAATATTAACTATGTATGCCAAGACTATTTGAGTCTTGATTATACAAACTCTTTTGATGTCGCAGTCCTCATCTATTGCGATTTTGGAGTTCTTAACGAAGTAGAACGGAATGATTTATTGAGCAGGGTATACACAAGTCTTAAACCTCAGGGAAAATTCATCTTCGATATTTTTACTCCTCATAAATATAGAAATCATGTAAATTCAAGAACTTGGACTTCCAACCAAGGCGGCTTCTGGAGACCGACTGCTCATTTATGCTTGGATACAAATTATTGGTACGCACAAGAAAGAGTTCATTTACAGCAAACCATCGTGTTAGGCGAGAACGAGGATTTTCAAGTCTATAATATATGGGATCAGACCTTTACTATTGGAAAGATTTCTTCCGTTCTTAAAAGTGCAGGCTTCGAAGATTTGGAATTCTACACGGATGTAACCGGACGAGAATATGAGGAAGAATCAGACACGATCTCCATCATTGCCAAGAAGAAGTGATGGCAGTCCGTTGTGATGATAATGATTCAGTTTCGGACTATCGCCCTTTAGTTGATAGATGTATAATTATGTAAGAGTAAAATTTCACAATCAATCCGGCATATTATAGCTAGTAAGGCAAAAAACTTTTTAAGGAGGGATGGAGTGGCATATAGTAAAGTAGTGAGTACATATAAAAAATCGGGTGACTATACGGATTTAAAATTACATATCAGTTCTCCTAAAGATAGACGGGAAGATAGACCGGTTATTCTCTTTTTTCATGGAGCAGGGTTTTCCAATAATAAGGTGAATGCTTCTCAGTTCCAGCATCAAGCAGCTCATTTTAACTCGTTAGGAATGGTTGCTATTTGCGCTGAATATCGGCCGTTTGAAAGGGAGGGATTATTCTCACCCATAGATAGTTTGCTAAATGCCAAATCGGCGATCCGCTGGGTTAGAGAGAAGGCTGACGAACTGGGAGTTGATCCGAAACTCCATCACGCTATTTACATTTGAAGGAATGGGCCACGGTTTCTTTAATTTCGGTTCTCATGATAACGTCCCCTATCATCGAACGTTATTAGAAATGGAGACATTCTTGAAGGATCATGACTTTCTTTAGAATCAAAGGACTTAAACTTAATAAGACCACAATTCAAAAACCTGGAGGCGTTACGAAATGATTAATATGGATCAAATCTATCTTATTACGGATATACCCGGATATTCACCCCAAATCAGTCGTTTGATATCCATGATGAATTACGCAAGACACACTACCCTTGAAGCGACCAAGGATTTATCCATGGCTCAATTAGATTATTTGATGGATGCGCAGAGCAACTCGATCGGTTCATTGCTCCTGCACTTTGCGGCTGTTGAATATGCTTATCAAGTCGCCACCTTTGAAGGAAGGGATCTAACGGAAGAAGAGTTGAGTGTATGGGGGCCAGCTTTAAGTTTAGGTGACGTAGGCCGGGATCAAATCAAAGGGAAAGACTTAAACTACTACTTACAACAAATGAACTCGGTGAGAGCCAGAACGCTTGAATTGTTCAAAACTGTAGGTGACGATTGGTTGAGTCAAGAAGAACCCTTTTGGCATAACAAGCCGGCGAATTACTATTTTATGTGGTATCACGTCTTTGAAGATGAAATCAATCATAGAGGGCAAATTAGATTGATTAAAAAGAGATATAAATAAAAAGGTGAGATCTATGGAGGTTATGAAACATTAATAGGTGGAGGGAGCAGACGACATAAGGGAAGTCATAAAGAAGTCATCTGCTCCCATTTGTAGACATACTCGCCTGTGCGAGTAAGGATTGCGGTTCGATACATAGCTTCAGCAACTTTCCGGGCTTGAATGGGTTTGTACTGGTTTAACTTTCCGATAAAGAGAGGGGAGAATACTGGACTCAACATGGCCGAAACTCTTTCTCCCAAGCGGAATTCATTCCTTTTGCCAAGAAGCAGGGATGGCCGGAAGATGTGTAGAGCGGGGAGCTCTAATTGGCTCAGAGCTATTTCAATTTCTCCCTTGACCCGATTGTAAAAAATAGAGGACCGAGGATCCGCTCCAATGGCAGACACGATGAGAAATTGCTGAGCTCCTTGCTTCCGGGCCAATTTGGCCGCATGAAGGGGATACTCGAAATCTACTTTCCTAAAAGCCTCCTGTGAACCTGCCTTTTTTATCGTTGTACCCAAGCAACAGAACACATCGTCCACAGTAAACTCTTCTTCGTATTTGTCCAGTTCATCAAAGTTCATCAGGCATTGAGTAAACTTCGGATGATTGGTTGATATCGGCGTACGAACCAATACCTTCACTTTCTCATACCTGTCGGACTCCAATAAAACTCGCAAAAGTTCATTTCCTACTAGTCCGGTTGCACCTACGAGAAGTGCGCTACGCTTGTCCACATTCATTGCATATACCGCTCCCACATCAAATTTCTTAAAGTATATCATAGTCTGAAAGACCAAATAGAATTAAAGGGGTAATGTTCCAATTTATCGAATATTTCTTTAGAAAAACACTGAGCAGGGGGTAGTATGGAGAAACAGAAGCTGATGCGTATTTTTGATAATCAAGCCAGTCAATACGAGAACAAAAGAGAAGGCGTAAAACTACGGATGATGCGTCAGCAGCTACTTCGCCATGCCAATGGAGAAGTGCTGGAGCTGGCCGTAGGGACGGGCGCCAACTTTCCGTTTTATCCTCTAGGAGTAAAGGTTACTGCTATCGACTTTAGCCATGCCATGATCGCAAAGGCCGAGCGGAGAGCAAGACAGCTTCAAGTGAATGCCAAGTTTATTTGTTCAGATATTGAAGAAATGAACTTCGAAGATCACACATTCAATACCGTTGTTTCGACCTTATCCTTATGTAGTTATGCTAATCCTTTAATGCTCCTGAGTAGAATAAATCGCTGGTGCAAACCGGATGGCGAAGTTCTTCTCCTGGAACATGGAGTTAGTTCTAATCCTATCATCTCGACGCTTCAAAAATCGATAAATCCACTGTATCATCGCGTATACGGATGTCATCAAACCAGAAACATCTTAGAACTGATCCAAGAGTCTGGTATGAATATCATCACCGCGGATAGCTCCTGGATGAACACCGTTCATCTGGTCCGGCTGAAACCGAATAATTAAAGGAGTATGAAATGAACCTTAAAACGCAATTACAAGAGATCGCAGTGAATGATTATATGATCCCTGAAGGTGTATTCAGAGATATATTAATCAGTGAGATGATGCACCAGAATAAAAAGTCTGATGTGATATTCACTTCCATAATGTCTTGAACTTATTGAAAAAAAGCGAGATTCAATAAAACGGAACAGTTTCTCGGATCGATCTATAACTGAGAAAGAGGCATGGGATTACTTAAAATTTTAACTAATTACAAATAATAGTAGATTAAAACCCAGAAAATGGTCGACATTTTTTGGGCTTTTTTGTGAACAGGGGTTTCTTGAGGATCATGAGGGAATTCCCTTATGGGAAGTAAGGAAGAACACTTTCATACTGTAAGTAGAAGAATGAATGCAATTGGATTCCCCTCTAATGAATTCATTCTAGGAAGAAGGAGTGATCACTTCGCATGAAAAAGAGATCAGGTCTAAAATTTTTTAAACCTATTGAGAGTTATTCGGGAAACTGGTCGATTCTTGAAGAAAAAAGCCGGGAATGGGAAAACATGTACCGCGGACGCTGGTCCCACGATAAAGTGGTGCGTACAACGCATGGCGTGAACTGTACCGGATCTTGCAGCTGGAAAGTGTTCGTTAAAAACGGAATTATTACTTGGGAAAATCAACAAATCGATTATCCGTCCTGCGGACCGGATATGCCGGAGTTTGAACCTCGCGGATGTCCGAGAGGAGCTTCGTTCTCCTGGTATGAGTACAGTCCGCTTCGGGTGAAATACCCTTATATGCGCGGTCGCTTGTTGCGGTTGTGGAAAGATGCATTAGCTAAACATGATAACCCGGTCGATGCCTGGGCAAGTATCGTTGAAGATCCTGAAGCTTCTAAGTCGTATAAACAAGCCCGCGGTAAAGGCGGCCATGTCCGGGTAAGCTGGGAAGTCGCTTCCAAGTTGATCTCGGCTCAACTGATTTATACCATCAGAAAATATGGACCGGACCGGATCGCCGGATTTACGCCGATCCCGGCTATGTCGATGATCAGCTACGCTTCGGGTGCCCGCTTCATTTCCTTGTTGGGCGGCGAAATGCTGAGCTTCTACGACTGGTATGCGGATTTGCCGCCGGCTTCCCCGCAAATCTGGGGCGAACAAACCGATGTTCCGGAATCGTCCGACTGGTACAATTCAGGCTACCTGATCATGTGGGGCTCCAATGTTCCGTTGACCCGGACACCGGATGCACACTTTATGACAGAGGTTCGGTACAAGGGGACGAAAGTCGTTTCCGTGGCTCCTGACCATGCCGAGAACGTGAAATTTGCGGACAACTGGCTTGCTCCTCATCCGGGAACGGATGCAGCTATCGCTCAAGCGATGACACATGTCATTCTGGATGAGTTTTACATGCAGCGCCAAGAGCCGATGTTTATCGACTATGCCAAGCAGTATACCGATATGCCGTTCCTCATTATGCTGGAACCGCATGAAGGCAAATACAAGGCAGGCCGTTTCCTGCGCGCGAGTGATCTGGGAAATACTTCGGAGCATGCAGAATGGAAGCCGGTCATTTATGACGAAGCGGCTGGAGAAGTCATCGTTCCGAACGGAACGATGGGTCAGCGCTGGGAGAAGGACACGAAGTGGAACCTGATCCTTGAACGCGAGGACGGAACCCTGATCAAGCCGGCTCTGTCCGTGGAAAATCACGGGGCGGAATGGACCGAGATCGTATTCCCTTATTTTGACGCCAACGGAAACGGCACCTTCAACCGGACAATTCCGGTGAAGACAATCACTTTGGCCGATGGCAGCACGCGTCTCGCAGCTACCGTATTCGATTTGATGCTCAGCCAGTACGGCGTGAAGCGGATCGACAGCGGTTTGGAAGCGAAAGGGTATGACGATGCGGATTCTCATTACACTCCTGCTTGGCAGGAAAAAGTAACTGGCGTTAAGGCTTCGCTGGTCGTGCAAATCGCCCGCGAATTTGCGCAAAACTCGCTGGATACCGGCGGACGCTCGATGATCATCATGGGCGCAGGGATCAATCACTGGTTCAACAGTGACACGATCTATCGTTCCATCTTGAATCTGGTCATGCTTACGGCATCGCAGGGTGTTAATGGCGGCGGCTGGGCTCACTACGTCGGACAAGAAAAATGCCGTCCGATTGAAGGCTGGTCCTCGATCGCCTTTGCCAAAGACTGGCAGGGAGCACCTCGTCAGCAAAATGCAACCTCGTTCTTCTATTTTGCAACGGATCAATGGAAGTACGAAGAAATGAGCAACGAATCGCTCAAATCGCCGACTGGCGGTGAGATCAAATATAGCCATCCGGCGGATTACAACGTGCTTGCGGCACGGCTTGGCTGGTTGCCTTCGTACCCGCAATTTAACAAGAGCAGTTTGGCTTTTGCGGAAGAAGCGGCGGCCAAAGGTCAAACGACCAATGCCGAAATCATTCAGCATGCCTACGAACAAGTCGTATCCGGCGAGACGAAATTTGCAGTAGAAGATCCGGATGCACCGGAAAACTTCCCTCGCTCCCTGTTCGTTTGGCGCTCGAATCTGATCTCCAGTTCGGCGAAAGGCCAGGAATTCTTCATGAAGCATCTGCTCGGAACTCATAACGGGCTGCTGTCGACGCCTAATGATGAAGAGAAGCCGGAAGAATTGGTTTGGCGCGACGATGTAGAAGGGAAGCTGGATCTGCTGGTTGCCCTCGATTTCCGGATGACCGCTACCCCAATGTACGCCGATATCGTACTGCCGGCAGCGACCTGGTATGAAAAAGTGGATTTGTCCTCCACGGATATGCATCCATTCGTACATCCGTTCAACCCGGC
>DJTQ01000429.1 GCA_002439285.1 Paenibacillaceae bacterium UBA6304 | reverse complement strand
TGGAGCAGCGCTGTAGCCAAAGAAACCGGGTATGATGTGCATCATGCCCATGTTGTATTCGGGGGGGTGTGTCCATCGTGCCGGCAGAAGAAGTGAAGAGTCGGGAAGACGTTCAAACCGGAACGGCAACTCCGTTCAGACGCCCGGAAGAAGACGGCGACACGCCATCCCTTGACCCGCTCGAGAGCTGGGAGATGTGCCCGGTAACGCAGCGGGTTATTTTGGTCAGTCCTTTCCCCAGCGGAATTCACGAATTGGTTCGCGATTTGTCCGAAGGTTGCTTCGACGTGTTGGTATTCCACCATTGGGAGCAAGGAATTCGTAACGCACAAACAGCGGACCTGTTAATCTTCGACTTGACCCCGTTCAAAGATTCGGAGGAAGTGACCTCCATGAAGTCGCTCGTACAGGAAGCTGGTAGCGTTCCTTCTCTGTTACTGGTTAACGAGACGCTCCTTCCTAAGCTGGATCAAGGGATGATGAATCAAGAGCTTCTCGTATGGCCGGCTCGTCCGGGAGAGATTAACTATCATGCCCAACGTATCATTCGTAGTGGAGGCAGACAAACGCCGGCTTCCCGCTTGCTGACGGGGACTTCACCGGCGATCTTCAAGGATTTGTGGATCGATCGCAAGAAAATGGCTGTATATCGCAGTGGAGCCAAGATCGGGCTGACCAAGACGGAATACGAACTGCTCGTTAAATTGCTGGAACGCGAAGGGTCCGTTCTATCGCGGGAAGAACTGCTTGCGGAAGTGTGGGGGACCTCATTCCTGGGCGGTAGCAATATCGTTGACGTTCATATCAAGAGTTTGCGCAAGAAACTGGGCGATCGAGCGGTGAATTCCGTATATATTGCAACCGTGAGAGGTGTAGGGTACCGTTTGGCGGACTAAACGCAGGCGGCGGAATCACTCACTCGGTTAAGTTAGTCAGATGGACATAAAGGGCTGCCCTGTAAGCTTGAACTGAGGGGCGGCTCTTCCTTTTTATTACAGAGTTTACATAGCCTAATTTTTGGTTGGAATGGAGAAAGAACATAAAGGATTGAAACATTGGATGTCGAAATAAATAAGCTGGTGAAGATTTTTGTAGAGGGGACCTGTGTTCATGAAAAAGCGCGTCAGAATCACTTTGTTGGTATCTACTGTTGTTGCTGCTTTGGTTCCGATTTTGTTAGAGTTTCTAATTTCCAGTGAGATGGAAGGAAGGTTATGGGTCATTGCAGGCATATCTCTGGTGATCGCTGCAGCGGCCGCATGGTTTGCGATCCGCAGCATCGCTGTTCCGCTGGACAGATTGAGCGAAACGACCCGGTTGATTAGCCAAGGGGATTTGACGAAACGTGTCGATGGATTAACTCGGTCGGATGAAATCGGTATTCTTAGTAATCACATACAACGGATGGTCGACAATTTGAACGATATGATCACAAGTGTCCGCGATACGACAAACCAGGTAACCGCCTCGGCCGGACAGCTATCCGCCGGTGCGGAGCAAACGACGAAAGCGATCCAGCATGTCACTGTCGCAATCCAAGAGATGGCCTCAGGCAGTGAACAGCAGAAGAATAGCATCGAAACCGGCATTAAAGGCGTGGAGGAGATGTCCAGCCAGGCCGTTATCATTTCCGAGCATATTCGGACATTTACCGAAACGATGGAACGGACAAGGGAGGTAGCCGAAGAAGGGAATACCTCCGTAATCAGTGTCGTGGAGAAAATAGAACATATCCAACATACCGTCGAGGAGCTGGGAACCGTCATCGAGACATTAGGCGGGCTTACGGAAAATATCGGCGGAATGGCGGAGATGATCACGGGCATCGCCAAGCAGACGAATATGCTGGCATTGAACGCTTCTATCGAAGCGGCCAGAGCCGGTGAACAAGGAAAGGGCTTCGCCGTGGTAGCCTCGGAAGTCCGTAAGCTGGCGGAAGGGTCGGAGAAGTCGGCCCATCAGATTGAAGATTTGATCGGAGGCATTCAATCCGAGGTCAGGCGTGCGCTGGATTCGATGGAAAATGCGAAACGGGGCGTAGAGGAAGGAATCATTGCGGTAGATACGTCCGGACGTTCCTTCTCGCGGATCCGCAAAGCGGTCCGGGGGACTTCCGAGAAGATCGAAGGCGTGTTGGCATCGGCTCAGGAGTTAGCCGCAGGTGCCGGGAGAGTCTCGGAGTCGATAAGCGGCATACGTGTCGTTGCCGAAGAGTCGGCTGGTAACACGCAAACCATTTCAGCGGCGGCCGAAGAGCAACTTGCCTCTATCGAAGAAGTTGCCTCGTCCTCGGCTGAGTTGTCCCGTATGGCCGCACAGCTTCAAGAACAGGCAGGAAAATTCAAGGTACGCAAGTGAAATTATAGTTTTAGGGATATCCAGCGCCCGTTGCGTAGGCTGTTCCTCAGCGAAATGCCGCTGGGGGACAGCTTTTTTTGGTTAAGGACCAGGAGCCTGCCATTGCCCAATCGGGCATTTACTTCCTTCTTTGGGTCGTATAATCTGGAATTAACAAACAAGCGGCCGACATCGGCTTGAACAGGAGGGAATACATGGCACGAAGGTTGGAAGGGAAAAGAGTAGCGATCACCGGGCCTCGCCGCTCGGAAGAACTCGGTAAACTGGTCGAGAATATGGGGGGCATTCCTTTGTACAGACCCGCGCAGGGAACCGTGCTGCTGGATGACCTTGATTTGCGGAACGGCCTCGTATCCTGGGTGTCGCAACCGCCGGCGTGGTCCATTTTTACAACCGGGATGGGAATCGACGCCTTGTTCGAAACGGCCGAGGACATGGGGGTTGCCCAGGACTGGTGGGACATTCTGCGGGACAGCTGCATAGCCGCGAGAGGTTACAAAACGGTGAATGTGCTGAAGAAGCGTCAGCTCACTCCGCTCGTGAGGGACGATGATGGCAGTACGGAAGGATTGATCCGCGGTTTGGCCGAATATGATTTCCATGGCAAAGACGTCATATTGCAGCTTCACGGTGACCCAGCCCCCAAATTGGTGTCTTGGCTTGAAGCGCAAGGGGCCTCCTGCCGGCAGATTCTCCCTTATCGGCATATCGCCCCGCCGCGTGAAGATCTCGACCTGCTGCTTGCGGATCTGACCGAAGGGCTTCTGGATGCCGTTACTTTTACTAGCGGCCCGCAGGTGCGGTTTCTGATGGAGCATGCCGCGGACCAAGGGAAGAGCGATGCTTTGATGGAGGCGCTGCGGGGGCCAGTTATCGCCGTGGCCGTCGGCAAAGTCACTGCGCAAGGACTGTTTGAAGCCGGAGTACCCCGGGTGGTAGCCCCGCGTGAAGAGCGCATGGGCAGTATGATGGTCGAACTGGCCAGATACTATGCAGGGGAGACAGAGCCTCTAACAGGTGAGAGAAAGCCGGCTCCGGGCGGGAATGACCGGGAATAGGTAGCATTTGGCGAAACGATGGGCATTACTAAAACGTTGGGTATTACGATGGTAGGGGATTGAGGATTTTCGGTAGGGTTTGGGTTTAAGCTATTCGATCACATAAAAGTACTGGAAAGGATGTTAAGCATGAGCGATTTGTTAAAGAAGGCCATCTCATTGGGATGGGGGCTTACGATTGTCAGCAAAGAGAAGGTGGAAAGCCTTGTCGACGATTTGGTCAAACGCGGCGAACTCGCGCCTTCGGAATCCAAGCAGCTTGTGGAGCGTCTGATCGATAAGGGAGCAGAGGAACAAAACCGCTTCAAGGAAATAGTGAACGAACAAGTAAAATCCGTGCTGCAATCCATGGGCCTGGCCTCGGTAAAGGAAGTGGAAGAACTGACGCGGCGGGTAGCCGAGCTCGAAATTAAGCTCGCCGAGCTGCAGCAGCCGTAGGCCATGGGCATCCGTGTCCGGCATTCCGGCCGTTATCGTGAAATTGCCATGGCGCTGGTGCGCCATGGCTTCGGCTATATGGCCGAAGAAATCGGACTGACCCGGTTATTTGCCGTGCCGCTCCGTTGGATTCAGCATTCGGAGCCTAGCAGCCTGTCGCTGGCAGAGAGGATTCGTCTTGTGCTCGAGGAGCTCGGTCCGACGTTTGTCAAGCTGGGCCAGCTCGCCAGCACCCGTTCGGACCTGCTTCCGGAGCACATAATCGCCGAGCTTGTAAAGCTTCAGGATCAGGTACCGCCGTTCTCGGCGGCGGAGTCCCTGGCTATCATCGAGCAGGAATTCGGGATGCCTGCTTCTGAACTGCTGGCTCAATTCGAAGAAGTACCGATCGCCGCCGCATCGATCGGACAAGTCCATAAAGGCCGGCTTACCACCGGCGAGGCCGTGGCCATTAAAATTCAGCGCCCCGGCGTCGTCCCCCAGGTCGAACGAGACTTGGATATTCTGAAGAACCTGACGGTTACCGCTCAGAAGCACTGGCCATGGGTCAACCGGTATCAAATCCCGCAGATGGTGGAGGAGTTCTCGCGGTCGATCACGGCCGAATTGGACTACAGCATCGAGGGACGGAATATGGAGAAAATCCGCAGGCAATTTATCGGCAGTGAGGAGATCTGTATCCCCGGAGTCCATTGGCACTGCTCGACGTCCAAAGTATTGACGATGGATTATGTGGAGGGGATACACTTGAACCGATTGGCCGAGCTGCGGCAAGGCGGGTTCGATAGTAAAGAAATTGCGGAGCGCCTGGTGAACGCGATGTTCGAGCAAATTTTTACGGGCGGGCACTTTCACGCGGACCCGCATCCCGGTAATCTGCTCGCAACCTTGGACGGGAAGCTGGCCTTTATCGATTTCGGCATGATCGGACGGTTAAGCCCGGAGATGCGGGACCATTTATCATCGCTTGTAATCGCCTTGATGCGCCGCAGCAATGAGGGCATGCTGCGGGCCATCCTGCGGATGGGACTGCTGGATGACACCCGCGATATGGACAGTTTGCGCACCGATCTGGAGCGGCTTCACGACCGGTATTATGATATCCCGTTTTCGGAAATCAGCATTGGGGAGGCGTTGAACGATCTGTTTGCAACCGCCCAGCGACACCGGATCGTTTTGCCCCCGGATTTGCTTCTACTTGGCAAAGCATTGCTCACCTTGGAGGGCGTGGCGATCAGCTTGGACCCTCAGCTGCGAATTCTGGATTTAGCGGAACCCTATGGCAAGAAGCTGCTGCGTGAAAAGTTCGGAAGCCGCCGCTTGGGCAAGCAGCTCATCGGCGGGGCCGTCGATTTGGCCGAGGCGTTGACGGAGGTACCGCAGCAGGTGAATCGTCTGTTCACTTTGCTGGGCAAAGGTAAAGTGAAGATGGAGATGAGCGTACCGGAAATGGAGCATTTCCTGAAGAAGCTAGACCAAATTGGAAACCGGCTGTCCTTCAGCATTGTCTTATTGGCATTCAGCATCATTATGGTCGGACTTATTATCGGCTCCTCACTCACCCGAATGCCAACTTTGCTCTGGAACATCCCTGCTATCGAAATCGGCTTTGTCGTCGCCTTCCTGATGGTCATTTGGCTGCTCTACTCCATCTTTCGCTCCGGCCGGTTTTGAGAGAATATATCCCAATATCATGACCTGTAATAAATCACCAAAGACACAGCGGGGAAGATAAAGCCCAGGGAAATCGAGGGTGTCCCAAAAGTCATCTACGATGACTGAGGGACACCCTCTTTCTCCTGACCAAGCTCAATTTCACCATGTCGCTCTCCTCCCTGAACTCACCAGGCCGATCTATGAAGATTAACTGGAAAACCTACAGTTATTTCGCACGGTAGGACAGGTCTGAACCAAACTAACTGGAAAACCTACAGCTAATTTAGGCGCTTGCAGCGAAAAGAGGGGGAAGGATAAGAATTAACTGTACAAATTACAGCTAAGTATCCAGAACGACTGGATTCACGGTAATTAACTGTAGGTAATACAGTTAATATGCTCCAAGCAACAGTCACTCCTATCAATCCCAGCGGTGAATACATGAAGTTACTGAGAGCTATCCCTCAAATAGAATTATCTACTTTTGGGACACCCCCTTTTTCAATGAGAAAGTTAGTTGCCGGGGCATATTCGAATTTGAAGAGTTTGACCCCTGCAAGTATGGGGCTAGTCAAATCATTCATTCAAATGAAAACTTGCGAAGGACGGATTTTCGGGTCAATCTCTGTTACAATAAGAGGGCCCGCTTTTAGAATGAGGATCACAAGGGAAAAATGAGTTTAATAAAAATGCGGGCTAATAACTAATGAGGTGAACTTTTTGACAACTTTTCAGAAAATGGGTCTATCGAAGGCCGTTTTGCAAATATTACAGGGACAAGGAATCGTAAATCCTACCCCGGTCCAGGAAAAGGCTATTCCTGAGCTGCTTGCGGGAGAGGACGTTATCGTCCAAGCCCAAACGGGTACCGGGAAAACATTGGCGTTCCTGCTGCCGATCATGGAGAAAATCCGCACGGATCGGCCGGAAGCACAGGCGCTGATTATTACACCGACACGCGAGCTCGCAATTCAGATTACCGCAGAAGCGCGTAAACTGGCCGCTGCCTGCGAGGGGTTGTCCGTGCTCGCCGCTTACGGCGGGCAGGACGTGGAGCGCCAGCTCCGTAAGTTGCAGAACGGGACGCAGCTCGTGATCGGAACGCCGGGCCGGCTGCTGGACCATTTGCGCCGCGGTTCATTGACACTCGGTGCCGTCCGCATGCTGGTGCTGGACGAAGCGGACCAGATGTTGCATATGGGATTCTTGGCCGAGGTGGAGGAAATTATCCGCCTTGTTCCGCGCAGCCGCCAGACGATGCTGTTCTCGGCGACAATGCCCGATAATGTAAAACGTCTGGCCAGGACGTATATGCAGCAGCCGCGTGATATCCGTATCGCCGAGACCTCACGCGTGACGCTGGACAGCATCCGGCAAATCGTCGTGGAATGCACGGACCGGAACAAGCAGGAGGCGCTGATTACGATGATTCGTCAACACCGTCCGTACCTGGCGGTCATCTTCTGCCGCACGAAACGCCGGGCAAGCACGTTGAATGAGGCGCTGCAAGAGGCAGGCTTCGCTTCGGACGAGCTGCACGGCGATCTGTCGCAATCGAAGCGCGAGCAGGTGATGCGCGCATTCCGCGACGCCAAGCTGGAATTGCTGGTGGCGACCGATGTAGCGGCCCGCGGCATCGATGTCGAGGGCGTCACCCATGTGTTTAACTACGACATTCCACAGGATGTCGATAGCTACATTCACCGGATCGGCCGGACGGGCCGGGCCGGGGAGAAAGGCATCGCCGTGACGTTTGCGGCGGTGAAGGATGTGGAAGCGCTCCGGAACATCGAGCGCGGTATTGCCCGCCGCTTGGAGCGGCAGCGGTACGAGAAGAGCGGCATCGCCGCCGTAAGCGGCAACGGCAAACCAGCCGAAGAGGGGCAGGAGCGTAGCCGGGCGAAGGGCGCCGGAGGCGGTGGCCGGAGCGGACAGCGCCAAGGTCGCGGCGGGTCCTCGGACCGGCGGAAGCCGGGAACGGGCGGCCAGGCCGGCGGCGCTGCAAGAGGCGGGCGTAGCCAAGGCGGCGGCGCGAAACGCGGCTCCGGGTCTGCATCCGGCAGCGGAAGCGGCCGCGGCGGACGCGATCAGGGCAACGGGGGCAGACGCGGCGGTGGCCGTAATGAGAGCCGCCGCGGGCGGTAGCCGCCCGACATCTGCTTTTTAGAATGAAGCAGCGCCCGTTCTTAATATAGGATGGGAGACTTTTAGATACGTTGACCAGGAACAAATTCTTCCGCAGAGACGTCTTTGATAGAGAACATACACAATGGGAGGAATCATAATGAAACTTCGGACTAGTTGGAGCGTGGCCATGTCAGCTGTCGTCCTTGTGATGGCCGCCGCTTTATTTACCGGGTGCGGCACGGACAAGTCAGCGGACTCTCAAACAGCGAACCAGGCGCCGAATACGGAACTTAATAACGCAGGAAACACAGGTGCAAACGCCGGCTCCGGTAATGGGGCCGATGGCGGCACTAACAATGGTACCAACAATGGCGCCGACAACGGCACCGACAAGGGCAATGCTTCTGCATCAGGTAGCGGGACAGACTCCGGGAATGCAGGCGAGGCGGATTCTCCGGGTGAGCAGACAGACGGAGGGAAGTCGGACGGAAGCCAGGCCGCAGTAGCCGATGCGAACAGCGTAGCCGTACTGGTAAACAAGGAGTTCGCTCTGCCGGAGGATCATAAGCCTAGCGATCTTGTTTATCCGGATGTCCGGTTCACTTTTAAAGAGAAAATCGAGAAGCGCATGATGCGCGAAGAGGCGGCTTCCGCTTTAGAAGAATTGTTTGCGGGTGCGGAGCAGGACGGCATCTATTTGGCCGGCGTATCGGCATATCGTTCTCATACCACGCAAACCTCATTGTTCAACCGCTACGTTAAGAAGGATGGGCTGGAAAAAGCCAAAACCTACAGCGCCGTACCTGGACACAGCGAGCATGAGACCGGTTTGTCCATCGATGTGTCGGGCAGTGACGGCAAATGCGCCGCGGAGGATTGCTTCGGGGATACCGCAGAGGCAAAATGGCTGGCGGATCATGCTTCGGAGTACGGCTTCATTATCCGTTACCCGGAAGGGAAGGACGAAATTACCGGCTTTAAATACGAGCCTTGGCATCTGCGTTACGTAGGCAAGGCGATCGCAGCGGATATCGCCGAACGGGATATTACGCTGGAAGAGTATTATGATGCCGTGCCGGTTACGGCCAATCCTTAAGCTTATCCTATTTTCCATGGCAGGGCACCGGGGTGATTCTGATTCATGAACTCTCCGCGCGGGTTATGTACTAACGAACTCCCTATCTCAGAAGGAGGCGTTAAGCATGTCTGAGCATAACCATGTTGTAAATAAGGAAGGCGAAACGGAACTGGGAAAAGTGGATGACGCGCTGAACCGGATGGACGATGAGCGCAAGGATGAAATTTTGAACAGCTTTGACACTTTTAAAAAATATTTGAGCAAACGGGTCGAGCTCGCGGAGAACATCGGTTTAAGCGAGGAGACCATGGCCCAGGCGGCTGAACGGATCGGTAATTATCTGGCAGCCAAAGAGCAGCCGCGCAACCGCGAGGAGAAGCTGCTGCAGGAATTGTGGAAGGCCGGAGAACCGGAACATCAACATGCGCTGGCTCATATGCTGGTGCGGCTGGCT
>DJTQ01000149.1 GCA_002439285.1 Paenibacillaceae bacterium UBA6304 | reverse complement strand
ATAGACAGCAATTGCTGTCTATGCTTCTTTTTTGTAACGATAAGCAGAATTAAAAATCCTCATAAATATTGGAGTACTGATTATAATAATGGGATACCCGCTGTACGTAATGCCGAGTTTCAACAAACGGAATGTCTTTGGTCGTCTCTAACCTGCCATCCCAACGCCCGCTCTTGATCCAATTCTTCACATTCGTCGGACCGGCGTTATAGGCGGCTATCACTTCAATCATATTTCCGTCAAATTGCTCGGACAACCATTTCAAATACCAGGTTCCGATCTGGATATTCGTAGCGGTCTCCTCTTTTAAACGATCCAGGGGCACGTCTTCCATCTTTGCTTTTTCGACAATCCATTCAGCCGTATCCGGCATGATTTGCATGATGCCAAGGGCACCCTTTCTTGATTCGGCCTCGGAATTATATTTCGATTCGACTTTGATAATCGCTGCGACCATCAATGGGTCAAGGCCGTTATTCCGGGCATGATACCGGATTTCGTCTTTATAATGAATCGGATAAAACAGGGATAACCAAGCGGAATTAAAAAACAAAACCAAGATAAAGCCTAGGAGCAGCAGAAGAAGGACTCTTTTTTTTCGCAGAAACCTCATGCCAGTCCCTTTTTCCGCCAGAAGTCGTCTATTTGAAGTTCCGTCTCTTTCCTGCCGAGACTGTTATCAATCAAAATATCCGCCCTCTCTCTTTTTAATTCGATGTCCATTTGCGCCCGTAGTCTCGCTTCCGCGTCTTCCTGAGTCAAATCGTCTCTTTCCATTAAGCGCTCAAGTTGTAGCCCCCGAGGAACATAGACGACCATGATCTCGTCATAGAGACTCTCCAGCCCGGATTCGAACAAGAGCGGAATATCGGCTACAACTAACCGGTCTGGATTGCTCGCTTCAAGCTCGGTCATCGTCTTCTTCATTTCGCTGCGAATCGCCGGATGCGTAATGTTCTCCAGCGTCTTTCGCTGCTCAGGGTCAGAGAACACGATACTTCCAAGCCGTTTCCGGTCCAATTGCCCATTGGGAAGCAGAACGGCTTGTCCAAAATGCTGCGCAACTTGGGCAAGCACAGGATGCCCTGGCTCCATGATTTCTCTTGCAATGGCATCGGCATCAATCAATGCCGCCCCGCGCTGAACAAGCATTTGCGAGACCGTGCTTTTCCCGGTGGCGATGCCCCCGGTCAACCCAATATTCATGTTCTCACTCCATTTCCTTTACCGTGGATTGAAGCGGAACGGGCCTTTTTACCCGGCTTCTTACCCGAGTTCAACCCGCCAAGTCCGGGATTACTGAGCCCCATACTGCGGTCCGGCGGCTGGCAGTTCGGACAATAATGAGTCCCTCTTCCCCCGACTACCGTCTTCTCCACGGGTTGTCCGCAATTCAAGCAGGACTCCCCTTGCCGTCCATAAATCCGCAGCGAGTGTTGGAACATCCCCATTTCGCCCTGGCCGTTGACATAGGACTTGATCGAAGATCCTCCCGCTTCCACCGCTTCGGTTAAGGTGGCGAGGATTGCTTCATACAGGGACTCCAATTCGGTATCACTTAAAGTGTTCGCGGGGCGTTCCGGATGAATTCCCGCGCGGAAGAGCGCTTCATCCACATAGATATTCCCCAGTCCCACTACATATTCCTGGTTCAGCAAGGCAGGTTTGATCTTTGTTGTCCGTTTGGCAATAGCCTTGCGGAAGGCTTCCATAGTAAAGCCCTCTTCCAGTGGCTCCAATCCCAGTTTGACCAATGGCTTATGGTTAAATTCCTCGCCAGGGAGAAATAAATGCATCGTACCGAATTGACGAACATCCTTATATCTAAGCTCGGTCCCGTCCGTAAAGTGGAAGATGACGTGCGTATGTTTTTCGACAGGCTCATTACTATTGTATAGCCCGTACCGGCCTTCCATCCGCAAATGGGAGACCAGCACAAGCCCATCCATGATAATCCTCAGAAATTTCCCTCGGCGGCCCACCTCAATAATTCGATGTCCCGTAAGTTCCATTTCAAACCGCCGGATATCGTCAGGCCGCTGAATGATCCGCGGCAGCGATACGGTCACGGATTGGATTGTCTTACCGACAATTAACCCGGTCAAAGTCCGTCTGACCGTCTCTACCTCCGGTAATTCCGGCATACTAAATTCACCTCTAAATTTATTTTCTTCTTGAATTGCGAAGCGTAGGATATTCCTACGTGAGCACCTCAAATGTTTCCGGAGGAAACATACTTCGAAAGCATGATCCAGGCCCTACTGAATTCAAGATTCGATGCCGAGTATGCTTCATAGCAGTACTTCGTGATCAAAAGCTGACTTTTTGAACTTCCTCACTTCAATCAAGGTTCAAAAAATCGGGTTTTCAGCACCGAGAAGGTTGAATGAAGCAGGGACTGAGGAGCGGAGCGTAGGATATTCCTACGTGAGCACCGGAAGGCCCTGCTGAATTCAAGATTCGATGCCGATTACGCTACATAGCAATGCTTCGTGATCAAAAGCTGACTTTTTGAACTTCCGCTACTATTTGGCTTCGTACCAGTTACGACCGCTGCTAACCTCCGCCTTCAGCGGCACAGACAGCTTCAGCGCCTTCTCCATCGTCTCCGGCACAAGCTTGGTCATCGCTTCAACTTCCTCCGGTGGCACTTCGAATACAAGTTCGTCATGCACTTGCAGGAGCATGCGGCTCTTTAATCCGTGGCTACTGAGCGCCTCGTCCATCAGCACCATCGCCAACTTGATAATATCGGCGGCCGTACCTTGGATCGGCGTATTCATAGCCGTTCTCTCGGCAAAGGAACGGAGATTAAAGTTGGACGCATTGATTTCCGGCAAATACCGTCTTCGCTCCAGCAGCGTCTTGACGTATCCGTCCCGCTTGGCATCGCGAACAATTTCATCCATATATTTGCGAACGCCCTCGAATGCGTCAAAATACTGATCGATAAACCGGGCGGCTTCCTTACGAGTAATATTCAGGTTTTGAGACAGCCCATAATCGCTAATCCCGTACACAATTCCGAAATTGACCGCTTTGGCGGAGCGGCGCATGTTCGAATCCACTTGATCCGCAGGAACACCGAAGACATCCATTGCGGTTTTGGTGTGAATATCCATATCGTGCAGAAACGCTTCCTGCAGCCCGTTATCTCCAGAAATATGAGCCAGTACACGCAACTCGATTTGAGAGTAATCGGCCCCTAAAATCAGCCATCCTTCCTCGGAAGGAACGAATACTTTTCGAATTTTCCGTCCTTCCTCCATACGGATCGGTATGTTCTGCAAATTTGGAAATTGGCTGCTAAGTCTTCCGGTAGCTGCAACCGTCTGCCGGAAATAGGTATGCACCTTACCCGTCTCGCTGCGAATTTCTTTTAACAGGCCCTCCACATAAGTGGACTGAAGCTTGGCCAATTGGCGATATTCCAGAATATATTGAACGATATCGTTATAAGGTGCCAGCTTCTCCAACACTTCCGCATCCGTGGAATATCCCGTTTTAGTCTTCTTGATCACGGGAAGGCCCAGCTTATCAAACAAGATTTCACCCAACTGCTTTGGTGAATTCAAATTGAACTCCTGACCCGCAATTTCATAAATTTGCGATACCAGCTTGCTGATCTGGGTTTCGAATTCTTTGCCCAATTCCACAAGATCATCGCGATTTACGGCTACTCCTTGCTTCTCCATATCCGCCAGAATCCGGGACAGCGGCATTTCCAAATCGTTAAATAAAGAGCTCATCTCGTTCTTCTCGAGTTCAGCCTCCTGAAGAGGAACGATCTGCATGATCGCATCACACTTACGAGCTATATGCTGGCTGAGCACCGCTTCGTCAGGGACTTTGAATTTAGCGCCCTTTCCGTATACAGCATCATCCGAATCCAGCCGGGAAATTCCGTATTTCGCGGACAGCGCACTCAGCGTCTGGTCATTTTCGGTTGGATCAAGCAAATAGGCGGCAATTTCGATATCAAATTTCGCTCCGGCAAAAGGGATCCCTTCCCAGTGTAAAGTCAGGTCGGTCCGGTGCAAATCATAGCCCCGTTTCGGCACATTCTCATCTTTAAGCCAAGCCAGAATCGGCTCCGCTTCCCCGCTCTTCAAAAACTCAGGCGAAATATAAAAATGGCGCTCAGGGGTAGACATTACCATCCCCATAAGTACGGCATGATGCGGGTTTTCTCCGGACGACTCGACATGCATCCCCTTGATTTGAGGCAGCAACTCCGTCAATTCCTGCATTGCGGCAGCATCTACGATTGTAACGTCCACTTCCTTGGCCGGTACAGCCGTTGGATTACCGGGTTCCTCGTCTCCGCCAGTAAAGGACAAACGCTCAAGTAATGATTTAAACTCCAGCTTGCGCAGCATTGGAACAGCCGTTTCCTCTTGCAAACCGTTAAATGTCATGTCGTCCCAAGTGCGTTCCACAGGTACCTCACGGAAAATGGTAGCCAAACGCTTGCTCATCCGGGCATCTTCGGCATGGTTCACCAGGTTTTCTTTCATTTTCCCCTTCAATTCGTCGGTATGTGAAAGCACTTCTTCCACCGAGCCGAACTGATGCAACAGCTTCAGCGCCGTCTTCTCTCCAATGCCCGGCACACCGGGGATATTATCGGAGGCATCGCCCATGAGGCCCTTCAAATCAATAATTTGAAGCGGACGAAGCCCGTATTTCTCTTCAATTTCTTTCGGTCCGTACGGTTCAACCTCGCTGATCCCCTTCCGGGTCAACGCCACGGTCACTTTGTCGCTGACCACTTGCAGCATATCCTTGTCACCGGTAACTACGAGCACTTCACGTCCCGAGTCTTCACCTTGTTTGCTGATCGTACCGATGATGTCATCCGCCTCATACCCGGACAATTCAAACCAGGCGATACCGAGACTTTCAAGTAGTTCGCGCATCAGCGGGAATTGCTCCGACAGTTCGGACGGGGTTTTCTCGCGTCCGCCTTTGTATTCCTGATAACCTTCGTGCCGGAATGTCTCCTTGCCCGCATCAAAAGCGACCAGGATATGAGTCGGTTTCTCCTCCTGGATCAAACGCAGCAGCATATTCGTAAAACCGTATACGGCATTTGTGTGCAAACCGCTAGAATTGGTCAGCGGGGGCATCGCGAAAAAAGCGCGATAAATAATGCTGTTGCCGTCTATAAGAATTAATTTTTCCATATGACACCTCGTCCTTCAGCATACTCCTGTACCTATTCTAACACATGGACCCTTATTATAAAAAAGCAACCTTTAAAAAGAAAAACGCCGAAATGACGGCGTGGTTTAACGAACGGACCATCTTGATCCGAATCGGCAATCGGGAGTTTGGCCCGAATATGAAACCGGCTCCTGCCAAAGGCAGGAGCCGGGAATAGGATTCAAAGATCAAAAAGTTGTCGGCGGATTCGTAATGTAAGGAGCCTTGCCCGGAGTAGAATGTTGGTGATCCGCCGCAGGCTGAAGCTCGGGAGCCTGACCTTGAGGCTGCGGCTTCGCCACATACTCGAAATT
>DJTQ01000300.1 GCA_002439285.1 Paenibacillaceae bacterium UBA6304 | reverse complement strand
TTGTCCGTTAGGTGGTTCAACCGCTACGTTAATGGTTAAGTCTTTGATAACGTATGGACTGGCCACAATATCCTTGGTAATTCGGTTGACCTCGTAATTGATGGTAGATGATGATTCCTCTGAGGACGAGCCTCCGCTTTGCGTATCGCTTCCAGGATAGTTGGATACATCCGTTTCTCCGGTACCTGCTACGCCACTATCAGGACTTCCTTCTCCGGTATAGCTTTTCTGAATTTTTTGAGCACTGATTTCGATGCCCTTCATATTCTCGGTATCGACAGGAGTCACGAGATTTTCTTTCTGGCTAATCTGGTCAAAGTTAAGTTTGGAAGTAACCAATACCTCTACTTTGTCTTGGCCCATCAGCTTGGCCAAAAACTGTCTTACGCTTTGCTTTACGTCGCTCTCGAATTTTTTCTGAAGAGCCATGTTTTCTTGTACTGCCGTAGTCAGCGATCCGATTTGACCACCTTGTCCTGTAGGCAGTAATACCGTATCGTCACTGGAAGACAATGAGATATTTTCCACCGGCAGATTCGGTACCGACGTCTTCACGAGATTAAAATATCCGTCCACCGCTTCCTGATTCGGGCGATATCCCGGCTTGAACGTCACAACGACGGATGCGGATGCTTTCTCTTGTTCATCGGGGCTGGCAAATACGTTTTCCGCCGGAAGGTTTATTAGCACCTTGGCGTCTTGAACCCCCTGCATCCTTTTCAAGAGCTGTTCGATTTCACCGTTCAACGCGCTCTTGTATTTCACACTAAATTCATTATCGGTCATCCCGATCAGGGAAGAGCTTTCATTGAATGATTCCCATCCAATAGAACCGTTCTGGACGATCCCTTGCGAGCCGACGTCAACTTTGACGCGGGAAGCTTCTTTACTGGGAACGGAGATGCTCGTTCCGTCTGTACCAAGCTTATATGGGACTCCACTGGATTCGAGATGATTGATGATCCCCGCTGCATCCGTAGAATCTAGCCCCGTAAAGGCAACCTCATATTCCGTTTTGGAAAATTGAATCGTTAGAAGGATCACGGCCACCAATATGATAGCTACCGTGGAAATAAGTAATGTTCTTTGTTTCTTACTAAAATGGTTCCAGTACCCGGTCACTTTGTCCCGATACTGGGCAAGTCTTTCATTCACAACGTCACCTCATCCGAAGCATGCTAGTTTTATTAAATTTGCGTACGCATTATCTCTTGATAAGCTTCTATCACTTTATTTCTTACTTGCGTAGTCAACTGCAAACTTAACATAGCTTGCTCCGAAGCGACCATTACTTGGTCCGCGCTTACTTCACCAATAAGAAATTTATTGTTCATCGCTGCGACGTTCTTCTCTTGAGCTGCTACCCCGTCCAAAGCATCGCTTAAATAGGAACTAAATTCCTTCATGGACTCCGCCGGGGTGGGAGCAACCGGTTTATTTGGCGCAATAACGTTGTCCACTGATTTTAAATTATTAAAGTTCATTGCCTGAATCAAAGATCAACACTCCTAACTTCTCATGAATTTCTATTTCCCGATTTGAAGTGCCTTTGTCATCATAGCCTTGGAGGCGTTTAATGCAGTGACATTCGCTTCATATGAGCGTGAGGCAGACATCATATCCACCATTTCTTTCAATGTATCCACATTAGGCATATATACGTAACCTTCGCTGTCCGCATCGGGATGCGTCGGGTTGTATACAGGTTTGAACGGCGCGGAGTCTTCCTTGATTTGCGTGATCTTTACGCCTTGGCTAGTCGAACTATTACCCATTGCCGAATTTAGAGCCTGTCCAAACTCGGTCTTCATAGGGGACATGACCACCATTTTGCGGCGATAAGGCACTGCTTTGCCATCCACTATTTCCGCTCTTGTTGTTTCAGCGTTGGCGATATTGGAGGAAATCACATCCATCCGGAGCCGCTGAGCTGTTAATGCTGAAGCACTAACACTGAAGCTGTTACTGATATTCAAAATCGGTTATCTCCCTTCTACTGCGGTGCGCTTCATTTTAATCTGATAGTTAAGCTGTTCTATGTAGGCATTGTAGCGAAGTTGGTTTTCTGCCAATTGGGTCATCTCGCTTTCAATGTCTACGTTGTTTTCATTATTGTTCATAGCGGTTGACTGATCCGTCAGTACCCTTGGTTCCGACATCTGCGACGAAGGACCTATTTCGAAATGCTTTACATTAGTGCGCCGCCCTGTCAATGTCGGAGTGGAACCGTTCATCTCATTTTTCAAAAGACTCTCAAAAGCTACGCTCGAACGTTTGAAATAAGGGGTGTCGTTATTTGCGATATTATTGGCAAGAACCCCCTGTCTGAGATTGGCTGCCTGTACTGCCGATTCTAGCCTTTGAAATCCGGTACCATTTAATAACTGCATTAAGCTGCCCCCTTAAAACACATAAAAAAATCTAAATCAAAGTATTCCACAACTTCCCAAACAATTCCTTCTTTTTCGACAAAAAACTCGTTTTTCACGTCTTTCAAACGTCCTAATGTTGAAATAAATAGTAGAATGTCATATATCCTAAGTTTCGTGTAGATTGCCTTATATTACAATAAGAAAAAAGCACTATCTTTGATGATTTTGACGATATTTTTTGCACTTCTTGAATTTTTTTCAAATTATTCGATTAATCTCGACAATTTTTTAAATTCTATAATTTCAGGAAAATTAGTAGGAATAACGACAAAAGACCGTAAAACCCAAAAGTCCATTGGGTCTTACGGCCTTAAAAAAGTTTAAGTGAATGTCATTACAGGTCCCAGTTACAAGATATACTGGCTTAAATCTCTGTCTTTAGCGATGTCTCCTAACTTCTCGCGAACATATTCCGGTGTAATCGTCATTTTATCCAATGTTAGTTCGGGTGCTTCGAATGACAAATCTTCAAGTAGTTTTTCAAGAATCGTATGAAGTCTTCTCGCTCCGATATTCTCCGTATTCGCATTCACGTTCGCCGCAATGGCCGCGATTTCCCGGATCGCTTCCGGGGAGAACTCAATCTCGATCTCTTCTGTCCGCAACAACTCAACGTATTGCTTGGTCAGAGCATTCTGGGGCTCTGTCAAAATCGAGACGAAATCATCCAATGACAAGCTGCCCAATTCTACGCGGATAGGGAATCGGCCTTGCAGTTCGGGAATAAGGTCCGATGGCTTTGCGACATGAAAAGCGCCTGCAGCGATAAAGAGGATATAGTCCGTCTTAACCGGCCCGTATTTGGTCATTACCGTAGAGCCTTCCACAATCGGCAAGATATCGCGTTGCACACCCTCCCGGGATACATCCGGCCCCGAGCCTTGGCCTTTGCTTGCAACCTTATCAATCTCATCAATAAAGATAATGCCGGACTGTTCAGCACGTTCAACCGCTTCTTGCGTAAGTTCGTCCTGATCGATCAGCTTGGAAGCCTCTTCTTGGGTCAATACCTTCCGGGCTTCCTTAATGGACAGTTTTCTTTTCTTCGTCCGGCGCGGGAGCAGGCTTCCGAACATCTCCTGTATATTCATGCCCATTTGGTCGTTCCCTTGCCCGGCAAACATATCCATCATATTCGGTGAGTTATCTTCCACCTCAACCTCGACGGTATCATTCTCCATTTGCCCGGCCAACAGCTTAAACCGGACCTGACGGCGGCGTTCGGTCAAGTTACCATCTTCTTCGGTCGGCTCCTGCGATGTTTTGTTATCGTTCGAGTTCTGGTTTCCGAACAACATTTCGAACGGATTGCGGGAGTTTTTGGATTTGCTGTCCGACGGTACGAGAATTTGCACTAAACGTTCGTTGGCCAACTCTTCCGCCTTGTCTTTCACTTTCTCCGTGCGTTCCAGCTTTACGGTCCGAATGGCGATTTCCACAAGGTCCCTTACCATGGATTCCACATCTCGGCCCACATATCCAACTTCAGTAAACTTAGTCGCTTCTACCTTAATAAAAGGGGCCCCAACCAGCTTGGCCAGACGGCGGGCAATCTCCGTTTTGCCCACGCCCGTGGGACCGATCATCAAAATATTTTTCGGTACGATTTCATCCTGGATTTCTTCGCTGAGCAGGCTGCGCCGGTAGCGGTTGCGAAGTGCTACCGCAACGGATTTCTTCGCCTGCTTCTGTCCTACGATGTATTTATCCAGTTCGGCGACAATTTGTCTCGGCGTTAAATTCCCCTTTGACATGAATAACGTCCCTCCGATCACAATTCTTCGACAATAATGTTGCCGTTAGTATAGACACAAATTTCCGAAGCGACCTTAAGAGCTTCACGAGCAATATCCTTCGCTTCCAACTGTGTCGCATGGCGTTTGAGCGCCCGGGCAGCCGACAATGCGAAGTTCCCGCCCGAACCTATGGCCAGTACATCGTCATCGGGTTCGATAATTTCTCCGCCGCCCGAAATCAATAGCATGCCCGAATGATCCATGACGATCATCAGGGCTTCCAGCTTGCGGAGCACACGGTCCGACCGCCACTCCTTAGCGAGCTCGACGGCAGCTCTTTGAAGGTTACCGTGATGTTCCTCCAGCTTGCCCTCGAATTTCTCAAACAATGTGATCGCATCCGCCACCGAACCGGCAAAGCCGGCCAGAACTTGGCCTCTGTACAGCCTGCGGACTTTTTTCGCCGTCTGCTTCATGACGACACTCTCGCCGAATGTAACCTGTCCATCTCCGGCGATCGCTCCCTTGCCATTCTGCCGGACGGCACAAATCGTGGTGGCATGAAAACTAGGAACCATGGATATCGCTTCCTTCCTTTACGTTTGTACTCTAAATAAGATGAACCATTTACAAGAATGTTGCCTTCTATAGTTCATCTTATAAAGTTGTTCTACCTATACTAGGCTATGTTTCAACCGGGAGCTATAGCCCCTTACCTTCTATAAAAGAGCGCAAACTGTCCAGCGCACGGTGGGCAAGTGCTTCGTTCTTCTCAGCTTTTTTACGATAACGGGTATCCAGCTTAGGAAATAATCCGAAGTTGGCGTTCATCGGCTGGAAATGTTCGAAGTCCGCTGTAGTGATATAGCGTGCCATACTGCCGAGCGTCGTATCCTCCGGGAAGATGATACCTTCTTGTTCCCGGAACGCTAGGGCTGCATTGATCCCGGCGATCAGGCCGGAAGCAGCGGACTCCACATAACCTTCCACGCCCGTCATTTGACCGGCGAAAAAGAGTGTCGGGCGCTGTTTCAACTGATACGTCGGCTCCATCAGCTTCGGCGAATTGATAAAGGTGTTGCGGTGCATAACCCCATAGCGAACGAATTCAGCGTTTTCCAGGCCGGGTATCATCGAAAATACCCGTTTCTGTTCGCCCCATTTCAAATGGGTTTGGAAGCCTACCAAATTGTAAAGCGTTCCCGCCGCATTGTCCTGCCGAAGTTGCACTACGGCATGAGGCAATGTGCCGGTATGGGGGTTCATCAGCCCCACCGGCTTCATCGGACCAAATAGCGCCGTTTGCTTGCCCCGGCGCATCATGATTTCGATCGGCATGCAGCCCTCGAAATAGACTTCTTTTTCAAATTCCTTCAGTTGGGCCACCTCTGCCGTGATCAGCGCCTCGTAAAAAGCGTCGAACGCCTGCTCCGTCATCGGACAGTTGAGGTATGCTGCTTCCCCTTTGTCATAACGCGAAGCCAGATACACCTTGTCCATATCGATCGAGTCCTTCTCCACGATTGGAGCTGCCGCATCATAGAAATAAAAATAATCTTCCCCCGTTAGGCTGCGGATCTGTTCGGACAATGCCGGAGAAGTCAACGGACCTGTGGCGATAATAACGATGCCCTCCTGCGGAATTTCGGTGATTTCTTCATTCACGACCTCTACGAGCGGGTGCTCATGAAGCATTCTCGTAATTTCGCCGGAAAAGCCGTCCCTGTCGACGGCTAAAGCTCCCCCTGCTGGCACGGCATGACGGTCAGCCGCTCCTAGAATAAGCGAGTTCAACATCCGCATTTCTTCTTTTAGCACGCCGACCGCATTAGTGAGGCCATTTGCCCGCAGCGAATTGCTGCAGACGAGCTCCGCAAATTTGTCGGTGTGATGCGCCGGCGTCTTCACCACCGGACGCATTTCGTATAAAGTCACGGGAACGCCTCGGCTCGCGAGCTGCCAAGCAGCTTCGCTGCCGGCCAGCCCTGCTCCGATGACGGTCACCCTGTTTGTAGCTACCATGCTAATCCCCCCAGATCGTGCTGTTCATTCTCTTATTCATCGCTTGCGTCATCATCCTGCTCTTCAATTTGTTCCACAAAATCGCAGGAAGTGCACTGCAGCTTGCCCCCTTGCTTGTTCCGCTTCTCTACTACCAGCGAACCGCATTTCGGGCACGGCTTCGGAGATGGCTTATCCCAAGAGACAAAATCGCATTCCGGGTAATGATCGCAGCCGTAGAATACTCTGCCTTTCTTGCTTCGGCGTTCTACTACATGACCTTCCTTGCACTTTGGACAAGTAACCCCGATGTCCTTGATAATCGGCTTGGTGTTTCGACAGTCGGGAAATCCCGAACAAGCCAAAAATTTACCGAATCGGCCAAGCTTATAAACAAGCGGCTTCCCGCATTTCTCGCAAATCTCATCGGAAACTTCGTCTTCAATCTCGACTTCTTTCATTTCTTCTTCGGCCACACGCAGCCGTTTCTCGAAGGATTCATAAAACTCGCCGAGCACCCGTACCCAATCTTCAGAGCCCTCTTCGACATGGTCAAGGTCTTCTTCCATATTGGCGGTAAATTCCAAGTTGAGTATCTCAGGGAAAAACTGCTCCGTTTGCTCGATCAGGAGTTCTCCCAATTCGGTGGGCACAAATTTCTTCTCTTCAATCGCAACGTATCCGCGCTTTTGAATCGTCTCCAAGGTCGGAGCGTACGTACTCGGACGCCCGATGCCTAGTTCCTCCAGCGTTTTGACCAGACGAGCCTCGGTATAGCGCGGCGGTGGCTGGGTAAAGTGTTGCTTCGGCTCAATTTCTTCCAATTTAAGCTGTTCTCCTTTATGAAGAGGAGGAAGGAATTTATTATCATCGGTTGTACCGTCGTCATTGCCTTCCACGTAAACCTTCATAAATCCAGGAAAACGTACTTTCGAACCGACAGCGCGGAAAATGGCATCGCCTGCGGCAATGTCAACCGACATCGTGTCCAATACCGCAGATGCCATCTGGCTAGCCATAAACCGCTCCCAAATCAGTTTGTACAGCCTGAATTGATCCTTGCTCGTAAATGCTTTAACCGATTCAGGGTCACGCAAGGCGGAGGTAGGACGAATCGCTTCATGCGCATCCTGGGCACCGGCTGCCTTTTTGGAATATTGACGCGGGGTTTCCGGGACATAATCATCGCCGTACTTACCCGTAATATATTCTTTGGCTTCATCCTGGGCCGAAGAGGCAATCCGCGTTGAATCCGTACGCATATAAGTAATCAAACCGACGGTGCCTTCTTTGCCTAAATCGACGCCCTCATAAAGCTGTTGGGCGACCGACATCGTCTTGGAGGCGCGGAAATTCAACTTACGCGCAGCTTCCTGCTGCAGCGAACTGGTCGTAAACGGAGCGGCAGGATGTCTCAGACGTTCCTTCTCCTTCACCTCAGCCACACTGAACGCAGATTTCTCAATTGCCTTCAAGATTTCTTGAACCTGCTGTTCATTCTTCAGTTCCATCTTCTCGCCATTGAATTGGTGGAATTTCGCTTCGAACGAAGTATCCGCCGTCTTCAGTTTTGTCGTAATGCTCCAGTATTCTTCCGGCACGAATTCGGAAATTTCGTTTTCTCGGTCCAACACGATTTTTACCGCAACGGATTGGACGCGTCCGAACGACATGCCTTTCTTGATCTTCTTCCACAAGAGCGGGCTGACTTTGTAGCCGACAAGCCGATCCAGAATCCGTCTCGCCTGCTGGGCATTCACAAGATCCATATTGATCTTGCGCGGGGTCTTGAAGGCATCCTTAACGGCCTGCTTCGTAATTTCATTGAATACGACCCGGCAAGTCTCCGTCTGATCCACGTCCAGGACATGGGCCAAATGCCACGCTATCGCTTCACCTTCGCGATCGGGGTCAGCCGCCAGATAAATCTTCTTGACCTTTTTGCTGGCGTCCTTCAATTCCTTTAACACTGAACCTTTTCCCCGTATTGTTATATACTTTGGATTGAAATCATTCTCTACTTCAACCCCGATTTGGCTTTTGGGCAAATCGCGCACATGTCCCATCGATGCTTTCACGATGTACTTGCTCCCCAAGTATTTGCCAATCGTTTTCGCCTTGGCAGGCGACTCCACGATGACGAGTGAATCCGCCACAGGTTCATCCTCCTCTCAAACAATCCAGAACTCTGATGCACATTTTAAAAATCAAGCTATCCCTAAGCAAAATAGTATATAGTCTTAGTTTCAAGCCACTCTCGGTTAGGAATGGACTATATAATCTTATAAATGGAACCGGGTAATTGAACTACCGCTTTTTTCATGATTAAAGATAACAGAACTGAATGTAAAAGTCCAAAATCCCAACCGGACTCTCCCAGCAACCCTTCAAAAGTGGAGTTCCCCTGCTCCAACATATGGTATATGCGCCGCTCCTCTATTGTCAACTCGTTTCTCATCGGTTCCGGTGTCTTAGCAGATGGTGCAATCGAAAGCAAGTGCTCATATTCTTCCAAAATATCATTCGCTTCCGTCACGATTTTGGCACCTTGCTTGAGTAGACCTAGCGTTCCCCTACTCTTGGGCGAGGTTACAGGCCCGGGCACGGCAAAGACGTCACGCCCTTCCTCCAGCGCCTGATCCGCCGTAATCAGCGAGCCGCTGCGTACATCCGCTTCGACCACGACCGTTCCCCGGGTCATTCCCGCAATGACACGGTTCCGTTGGGGAACCAGACCTGGATGTCCTTTCGTGCCAATCGGATACTCGGATAGGATCAGTCCATGCTCCGCAATC
>DJTQ01000015.1 GCA_002439285.1 Paenibacillaceae bacterium UBA6304 | reverse complement strand
GATTCCTTCCTTTTTGCATGAACAAATTAACGCCAAGCTCTTGTTCCAGTTGATGAATTTGACGACTAACGGCGGATTGCGCTACATGCAGCTCTTCTGCCGCCTGGGTGACATGTTCCTTCCTAGCCACTTTTAAAAAATATTGCAATTGTCTTAATTCCACGAATCTGATCGCTCCATTTCGCATCTGCTGATAAAATCCGAATTAGGGCTTCGAAATATAAAAGGGCTTTCATTCCGATCTAAGGCATTGACTCCAATTAAATTGGAGGGGCACCTCTAATGTACCATGTACCCCTCCAGGGTTCAACGCCGTTTTAACACCCGAATGATGATTCCATACAGGAAGAAGCCCCCGATCAACCCGCCGAAATGAGCCATCCAGTTTACCTGCGGTACAATTAAGGAAAATACTATGCCAATGATCAGCAGGCTGTACAGCGTTTTTCGCGAGCTTTCATCCATCAGTTGGCGCTGAAGCAGGGCGATGTACAGAAAGGCGCCATAGACCCCGTATACGGCTCCTGAAGCACCTACAGAGAGATGGATGTCCATGGATCGGCGGTAAACCTCCAGACTGATGAGATTGCCGACAAGACCGCTCCCGATATACAGAAGCGCATAACGCCAATGACCCAGCAACCGTTCAAGCGGCGGAGCGAACACCAGGATGGCGAAGCTGTTGGAGAACAAGTGGCTAAAATCGTGATGCAAAAACATGGAGGACAGGAGTCTCCACCAATCGCTTGCAAACGGCTCGACATTCGTAAGTGCCCCGTACTTCAATTGGGTCATTGGATTATCGGAGCCCCCGTTGAACATTAACAGTAAGAACATCACCAGATTGGCGACCAAAATCAGTACTGTCATCGGGTAGTAACGGAGATAACTTCTCCAATTTTCATAACGGATAAATATCATAGTAACCTTCCTTTTCACGCTTGGTTTCCTAATGTTGGACAATCCCATTTTAAAACGACTATAATTAAGACTGAATATCCCATTATCTCATGTTTAGGAGGAGAATCAAATGACACAAGAACGCGCTAGTGTAGCAACATTCAAAGGCAATCCCCTCACCTTGGTGGGTCCGGAACTCAAAGTAGGCGACACCGCGCCTGATTTTCGGTTGAACAAAAACCTGCTCGAAGAAGTTACCCTGCAGGATTTTGCAGGCAAAATCAAGCTGATCAGTGTCGTACCCTCCCTCGATACAGGCGTATGCGATGCACAAACCCGCCGTTTCAACGAAGAAGCCGCCGGCCTTGGCGAAGACGTAGTGATCTTGACTGTAAGCGCCGATCTTCCTTTCGCACAAGCCCGCTGGTGCGGTGCGGCAGGCGTGGATCGCGTTGTCACTTTGTCCGATTATAAGGACAACTCATTCGGGAAAGCCTACGGCGTTCTCATCAAAGAATTCGCGCTTGACCAACGCGCTGTTTTTGTTGTCGATCAGGACAACAAAATCCGTTATGTCGAAGTGCTGAAGGAAATGTCCGAGCATCCCGATTACGAGAAGCCGGTAGCCGCTGTAAAAGAATTACTGGCTTAATTCCGCCTGAACGACAACCGGAAATAATGCGATAAAAGAAAAGCGAGTAAGGAGGAACCCCCTCCCCGCTCGCTTTTCTCTTTTTGAAGACGCTTAAGACTTAACTTTGTAGGATGACAACTTCTTGTCCAGCATGGAGAACAAGTGCATAATATTGCGGTAGTTAGCGCCCAGATCACCTAAAGACCCGCGTGTAGCGGAATAGATATCGATTGCGCTGCGCATTGGTCCGGTGGACACGATTGAAACCGTAATGTCCATCGTGCGGCCAAACCCACTACGTTTCTCCAAAGTGATCTCCCCGACGGACTGTACTTCGTGGAGCACTTTATAACCGGGAACTTTCTTCAAAGTCGAGGATACTTCTTCCCAAATCTTATCTTTCGATAATTGATAATATCTTGTTTTCAGTTCGGGCACTTTCGCGCGGTCGCTCGTTCCTTCCTGACTTCGGAATATGCCGGTTAGCGTTCTTTTTAATGACAAGCTGTTCTTCCTCCTTTATCCTACTGACACACCAAAGAATGCGATTTCATTATAAATGATTATGCTTTCTAATATAGTTATAGTTTATCATTGTTCAGTAACAAACAAAAGGGAAGAGATCACTACCCAACATAAAAAAGCACTCCAAAGACCTGGAGTTCCCAAAGTCTTCAAAGTGCCTGACATTAAAAAAAAGAGACCCGCCTATGCCGTCCGGTTACATTGTCTCGAACCTGCATTAGCAGGTGGGTGACCGCAGCGACATATTTGAAGTCCCCTCATCAACTTGGATAGGGCCTTTCAGCAATGACGCAATGTAAGTCTCCCGAGACTTTGTCATTGGTTCAAAACAACATAGAACCGAAACGTACATCGCAGGACGTAAACCTATTATAGAACTTCGTAAGCTAAATGTAAACTTGACGAGCAAGGAAATTTCATCCAGATATCGATCCGGTTATTCTTTCTCCCTATCCCCGCCCGAAGGAAGTTCAAACGCCGATTTATCATCTTCCGCATCACGGGTTTCTTCACCTTCCGAATCTTCCTCTGCCGCCCGCATCTTCTCCACTTTCTCCTGGACTTTGTTATATGCTGCATAGAAATTAAAGAAAGCAACAAGCGCGGTAAGGCTTGCTAATCCGAAAAAGATCAGCCATGGAAACTTTACGGTCAGAAATACTAAAGCCCCTGCACAGATCACCGTCGACAACATTCTGAACGGCTTCAGGATCGTCAGCAAAATCGCGTTCTTGATCAGTTGGGTAACCTTCAAATGATAGTGGGCCACCATAGAAAAGAAATGGAACAAGGAAACCAGCAGCAAGACTAGAAAAACCAAAATAACGATGCCGATAAATTGCATGTTGTTAAGCTGTTTCATGTACATTTGATAATCGACAATCATGATGACAGTAAGCAAGGTATAAAAGATCCCGCCGAGCAGGCTTTGTTTGAAGTTCTCTTTATAGCCCTTGAAATACGTCTTGATGATCCCGACATCCGCTTCCCCCATCACCCATTTCCGGGTTACAGAAAACAGGGCCGCTGTGGCAGGAAAGAATGTAAACGGTGCCAAAATAGCCATAATCCACAAATTAAGTTGCGTAAAACCCAATTCTGCACCTGGCGTAAAGAACGCCACAAAAGCAAAAAACCAAAAAGGCAGAGAACATACCAACCACAGCAGATTGCTGCCCGATATTCTCATGATCCATTCCGTAATTTTATAAAAACCGCCCATTAAACCTTTAGATTCCAAGTAAAGATCTCCCTCCGCAAATGATAAGTTTGTCTATATATATATTACTATAGCACGATTGCTTCATCACTATCCAGCGCCTATTTTGACGGTTCTGGGTTAGCGTCTAATCTGGGGCACACTCTTCCCCATACAATATTAAGTAGTTTGCAAACATTCACAAATTTAAAGGAGGTTGTCTCATGTCCCAGGTTGGTGGAGGATATGGAGGTTTCTGGACTTCTACGGGCACGATTCTGGTCTTGTTCATTCTGCTCGTAATCATTAGCCGCACAATCCTTATCTAAAATAGAAAATAAAAAGCAAAGAAGACGAAGCGGCGCTTCGTCTTCTTTGCTCTTACCTTTAGCTCGATCTTATTTGTCGAACGAGTTATCCTCACGCTTGGCCGGTCTGCGGTCTCCGCTATAGTTCGAAGTATTCGAAGTGCGTGGCTTGCGGTCAGAAGAACGATATGAATCCCTTCCTCCATCCTTGCTGTATCCGCCTTTGCCGCTGCCATAACCGCCGCCGCGGTTTCCGCCTTCGCGGTTGTCACGACGCTGATAGCCGCCGCCACCACCACTGCGATTGCCGTAACCGGATGGCTTGCGTCCGCTGGAACGGATATCCGGATTCCGGCGTTTTACGCGGATCGGTTCTTCCGGTGTAAGCTCGATGTTCGTCTTATCGTTCTTCTCGCCTGTGATCAGCTTGAAGGCTGCAGATAGCAGATTCACCGAATCATACTGCTCCAGGAGTTGAATAGCGATGCCTTTGTATTCGTTTAATTCACCGGCTTCCACCAGTTCAAGAATCCGCTCTGCAGTAATACGCTGCTTACCTTCGATCGCTTCCGCAATACTAGGCAGCGGTTTACGGGTGATCTTATGACGGGTGATCCGCTCGATAAAGTGCAAGTGGTCGATTTCCCGTGGAGTTACAAAAGACCAAGCAGCACCTTCTTTACCTGCGCGTCCAGTTCTGCCGATCCGGTGAACATAGCTCTCAGGATCCTGCGGCAAGTCGAAATTGACAACGTCGGTTACGCCGGATACGTCGAGTCCGCGTGCAGCCACATCCGTTGCCACGAGCACATCAATACTACCGTCGCGGAATTTACGCATCACATTGTCACGTTGGTTCTGCGACAAATCCCCATGCAGCCCGTCAGCGGAATATCCGCGTTTTTGCAGGGCTTCCGACAATTCGTCTACCCGGCGCTTCGTCCGTCCGAAGACGATGGCCAGCTCAGGAGATTCCATATCCAGCAAACGGGTCAGAGCGTCAAATTTTTGACGTTCATGTACTTCAATGTACGCTTGATCGATCAGCGGTGCGCTAACTTGTTTAGGAATCACAGAGACATGCTCTGGATTATTCAGGAACTGCTGAGCCAACTTTTGGATATTTGCAGGCATCGTAGCGGAGAATAGCATTGTCTGACGTTCCTCTGGAACCAGCTTCAAGATGGACTGAATATCATCCATGAAGCCCATATCCAGCATTTCATCGGCTTCGTCAAGAACTACGGTTTGGACATCGTCAAGTTTGATCGTTTTCCGGTTGATGTGGTCAAGCAGTCGGCCCGGGGTACCGATAATAATTTGAGGCTTTTTCTTCAATGCGCGAATTTGACGAACAATATCTTGGCCGCCGTAAATAGGAAGGGAACGCGTACCTTTAAAGCGGGCCAGTTTACCGATTTCTTCAGCTACCTGAATGGCGAGCTCGCGTGTCGGAGTCATGATCAAAGCCACGATCCGCTCTTCTTCTTTTGGGATTCTGTTGATCAACGGAAGGCCGAAGGCCGCCGTTTTACCTGTACCTGTTTGTGCTTGTCCGATGAGGTCGCGTCCGGTAAGGGCGATCGGAATAGACTTCGATTGGATTGGTGTTGCTTCCTCAAAACCGAGCTCCGTAATTGCTTGTAACACTTTAGGCTCTAGGCCGAAATCTGCAAATGTGTTCAAATTGTTCATACTCCTTCTATATAGTGGACATTCCACAAGCTTGACTGTATTCTTAAGTAGCATTCAAACGTTTATAGACTATCCAATCTCCCCATAAAAGTTACATAAGGAATTGGAACGCGAGAAAACTTCTTGACGGTTAAACACCGTTTAAAATTGGAAATGGCTCCCTACTCAAGAATATCTCAAACATTATAGCACAAAACAGTTTGAGAATACCAGCAAGCAGGTTGGGATACTTCCATATCAACGCGAGGTGAAATTTTTGTTAAAGGAAATTAGGAACTGTATCGCTATCTTGATTGGAGCCGCTGCCATCGCCTCCGGATTCAACCTGTTCCTCGTTCCGCACCATTTGCTCAGTGGCGGTGTGTCGGGACTGGCCATGCTGATCGGGTACTTCTCCCCGTTCAATATTAATATGATGTACTTGGCATTGAACGCCCCGATCCTTGTCGCCGGGTGGTTTTTGCTCGGCAAACGATTCATCAGCTTAAGCGTTCTTTCCGTCATCGCGGTAACGTTGCTAATGGGGATCATCCCGGAAAGACCATTGGCTTCTGACACTTTGCTATCCGCAGTCTATGGGGGCGTGCTCGTGGGCATCGGCAGCGGGATCTCCTTCCGGGTCGGAGGCTCCTCTGGAGGCTTCGATATCGTCGGTTCCATCGTGACGAAGTACCGCGATTTCCCCATCGGGAATATTCTTGTCGGCATGAACGGACTCGTCATTTTGGTGATGGCATACTTGGAAGGCAACTGGAATCTGGCTCTCGCCTCGATGGTGTCCATATACGTGGCCGGTAAGCTGCTCGATCTCATCCATGTCAGCCACCAAAAAGTGACCCTGTTCATCGTAACCGACCGAACGGATGAGTTACTCGAACAACTCCTCTGCCGTCCTCGCGGCGTGACGATGATTAAGACACAGGGTGCGTTTTCCCATAAAGAAAAAGATATGCTGATGACGGTCACAACAAGGTATGAGCTTACCGAGCTCCGGGACATTATCAAGTCCGTCGATCCCGGCGCGTTCGTAAATATCGTTGAAACCGTGGGCGTTATGGGCTCGTTTCGTAGGCGCTAAGCCTATGGACGCGTGTTCGCCGTTCCATTTACGTCGGTTTGTGGTATAATCCTAACAAGCGGTTCCTCAACAACTGCATAGAATATCAGCTTTACCTTTATTTCACAGGCTGTATTGCTTTTCCGAAGTAGGAATGATTCCGGTAACGAATGATTCTTGGAGGAAAGGGTGATGGATGTGGAAATGGAAACGGTAAAACTGGAGCAGATCGTCATGAAGTGGTTTCCTGATATGCTGCCTTTTTTCAATCAAAAGGAACTCAACTCCATGATCGTCCTGCGCGATGGTCTGACCATCCTGGAATCCGAAGATGCAATGGAAATTATCCAACTCAGCATCTGTGAGCATCAAAGCACAGCATTCCTTCATTAAATAAGTAGTTCACCACCAAGGCCGTTTCTTCTGCATAAGCGGAAGAAGCGGTCTTCTTTTTCTTCCATAAATTACAAATCTACCATTTCCCTATCAAAATTAATAGTTTAAGTTAGGGTCATTGCGTTTAAAAAAACAAAGGCAACGAGAACGGGGCAATGGTAACAAAGATGTTCTTTTCTGCACAACTGCCATCAGATATAATCTAAGCGAACGCAAACAAGGGAGAGGAATTTTATGAACATCCTATGGACACTTTTACTTCTGGCTTTGGGGACCAGCAGTGGAGGGACGCCGGTAGACCAGGCTGACACCGGCAAAATGCCGGGCATTATGCAATCTACCTATCAAACTTTCAAAGTAAATCTAGCAGAAGGCAGAAGAGACAATCCCCTATCCCCTTCCGAGATGGTGATACCTGTCCAGCAGGCGGAAGCTCCAAAAGTTAAAGGAATATACGTCACGGCATACAGTGCGGGAGGAGCGCGGCTAAACACGCTGATCGACCTCGTCGACAGTACCGACCTGAATTCCATGGTGATCGACATCAAGGATGACGCGGGATATATCACATACAAAACCGATAATCCCGAACTGCAAAAGCTGGGTAAGCCACAACCCTTCATTGGGGATATCGATGGACTAATGGCCCGGTTGGAAAAGCATGAAATCTATCCGATAGCCCGCATTGTGGTTTTTAAAGATACAATTCTTGCCAAGAAGAATCCCGAGCTCTCTTTTCGTAACAGCGACGGAACCCTGTGGAGCAACGGGAATGGCGACAGCTTCGTCAATCCGTATAACAAGGATGTCTGGGATTATAATATAGAGGTTGCCAAAGAAGCAGCCAAGCACGGCTTCAAAGAAATTCAGTTCGACTATGTCCGTTTTCCGGAGGGCTTCGAGAAACGCGCCGATTCTCTCAAATACACGAAGAACGAGCTCAGTCGGATCGACACCGTCGCCGCTTTCGTGGAATATGCCCGCGAACAACTTGAGCCGCTCGGCATCAAAGTTTCAGTCGATATTTTCGGGTATGCAGCTTCAGTTCCTGCGGCCGAAGGCATCGGGCAGGATTTTGTGAAGATCTCCAACCAGGTCGATATCATTTGTCCGATGATCTATCCAAGTCATTACACGACAGGATGGTTCAATGCCAAAGATCCCGATAAAGCCCCTTACCAAACGATCAAGGGAGCGATTGTAGATACGCAGAAGAAACTTGATCCGCTGGGAGAAGAGCAGCCTATTATCCGGCCTTGGATTCAGGACTTTACGGCAAGCTGGCTCGGAAAGGGACATTATACGAAATACGGTAAACATGAGGTCGAAGAACAAATTCGGGCCCTTAGCGAAATGAAGATCGATGAATATCTATTATGGAACGCTTCCAACCGCTATACGGAAGGCGTTGAATATTAACACAAACAGAAATGATAATTGATAAATATACATGAAGACCCGGGCAGGTTGCCCGGGTCTTCGGACGGTGAAACGGAGTTCTCGACATGAAAGAAACGTATAGTCTTAAACAGAAGTATGTGCAATTCCTTAAAATTCTAATTCCGATCCTGGTCACACAAGTGACGATGTCACTGATGACCTTTTTTGATACGATGATGTCCGGCCATGCCAGTCCAGCCGATCTTGCCGGAGCCGCTATCGGCTCTAGCATTTGGGTTCCTGTGCAAACCGGACTTAGCGGTATTTTAATGGGGATTACACCTATCGTCTCCCAACTGGTTGGCGGCAGGCAGCAGAATAAAGTCGGATATCATGTGATGCAGGCGCTCTGGTTAGCCTTCGCGGTAGGCGCCGTCGTTCTTATTTTGGGCGGACTAGCCATCTCCCCACTGTTGAACAGTATGCATCTTGAACCTAAGGTACATCACATCGCTTTTTATTTTCTGGTGTCGATATCTACGGGGGTTATCCCTCTGTTCGGCTATATTGTAATCCGCTCCTTTTTTGATTCGCTCGGCCAGACTCGAATCTCTATGCTCATTACTTTAGTCTCCCTCCCGCTGAACGTCGGAGCCGGGTATGTCCTAATCTTCGGCCGACTCGGATTCCCTCGGCTGGGCGGTATCGGATCGGGTATAGCTACCGCCTTTACCTACTGGTGCATTTTCCTGATAGCGTTGTGGATCGCACATAAGTCAGAACCTTTTGCCGGTTACGGCATTTTCGGCAAATTCCACAGGGTATCGCTTGCGAAATGGAAGGAATTGATGAAGATCGGTGTTCCGATCGGGTTTGCCATCTTCTTTGAGACAGCGGTGTTCGCAGCCGTTACTCTGCTGATGAGCCGTTTCGACACACTGACCATTGCCGCGCATCAGGCTGCAAACAATTTTGCTTCGACACTTTACATGATTCCGTTAAGTATCTGCCTGGCTCTGACCATTCTTGTCGGATACGAGGTCGGCGCAGGAAGAAAGAAGGATGCAAGACAGTACGGCATTCTCGGTGTCAGTACCGCGGTAGGCCTCTCCTTGATTACCGCTATTATTCTGATGCTGTTCCGCAGAGGTGTAGCCGGACTCTATTCGGGCGAAGAAGAGGTGATTGCACTGATTACCCATTTCCTGGTGTATGCCATCTTCTTTCAAATATCCGATGCTATCGCGACCCCGATACAAGGTGTGCTTCGCGGCTACAAAGACGTTAATCCCGGCTTCTGGATCTCGCTGCTGGCATATTGGATTATCGGTCTGCCTTTGGGATACGTCCTGGCCAATTATACGAATCAGGGACCATACGGATACTGGGTCGGATTAATTACCGGGCTTGGCGTGGCGGCTGTTCTTCTCCTGCGGCGACTGTTCGTGATCCAAAAACGGATAGATCGCGACGGGCCGGCCTCGATTAGCGACTCACAAGCATAAAATAGGGGCTGGCCCTAGTCATCATCAGTAACGTGATGACTTTCGGGCCAGCCCCTTCTTGTGGAATTATAGATTTAACTGTAGGAAATCCAGTTATACTAGTTTGTTCAAGTTCGTCCTTACTCTCTCTTATTGCGACAAACGCGAAGCCAGTTCATACAAATCCATATCGAATTCTTTCTTCGTGGCTACGACTTTCTCGATATCGGTCAAGATCATTTCTCCACCGATCATCCCGCAGGCTTTGTTCGATTCGCCGGCGATCAAACTACGAACGGCAAAGTCGCCTAAGCGGCTAGCCAAATTGCGGTCAAACGGAGTCGGCGATCCGCCGCGTTGAATATGTCCGAGCACGGTAGCGCGAGGTTCCAGAGAAGGTTGGCGCTCTTTGATCGCCTGTACCACTTCTTCACCTTTGCCCACGCCTTCTGCCACGATAACGATACTATGTCTCTTACCGTTATCGAAGTTTTGTCTCATCCGATCCGCCACCTCGTTCAGGTCAAACGGTACTTCAGGCACCAGAATCGTTTCCGCTCCGGCAGCAAGACCTGCATGAAGGGCGATATCCCCGGAATGACGACCCATTACCTCAACCACGGACGCGCGTTCATGGGATGACATCGTATCGCGTAATTTATTGACCGCATCCACAACGATACCTACGGCCGTATCAAATCCGATCGTATAATCCGTGAACGAGATATCATTATCGATCGTACCCGGAAGGCCCATCGTCTTGATTCCCAACTTGCTGAGCTTCTCAGCGCCTTGATAGGAGCCGTCCCCGCCGATAACGACCAATCCGTCGATACCGCGGTCACGCAAAATTTGCGCTCCCTTTTGCTGGCCTTCCGCCGTCTTGAATTCCAGGCAGCGGGCCGATTGAAGGATGGTTCCCCCACGTTGGATAATATCCCCTACGCTGCGGATATCCATCGAGAAAATATCGTTATTAAGCAGCCCTTGATATCCGCGCTGGATACCGAATACTTCCAGTCCATAGAACAGACCGCTGCGCACGACGGCACGTACCGCCGCATTCATGCCTTGAGAATCTCCCCCACTGGTAAGAACTGCGATTTTTTTAACTGCTGACATGATGATTCCTCCTAAATGTTATTAAAGATGTTTGCGGATCCAGCGGCTATTTACGAAAAAGAACAACCGCATAAGCGGGCTTCGCTTCATTAAACGCCTGGATACATCACGAATTTCCTGTTGTTCGCTTACTTTAGGATCAGATAAGTACAGCGCAAGCAATCCTTCGATAATCATTCGATGGAACGATGACGCGGGAAGCCGCTTGATATCACGGCGCGCCCCTTCCACGATCAAAGTGATCCGTTGAAGCATAGTTTCCTTAGTCTCATAGTAGCTGCAAAAATTCAAATCTCCGCCTACTTCATCTTCCTCCTGATCGATCAAATAATCGAGCATGATATGTAATCCGCAAACATGCGGAAAATAGGCGTCATGAATGATTTTTGCACTGTTGTCGTCCAATTCGGAATTGCTGGCCGCAAGGAACAACATAAACACCCCAAGCGTGGAGCCGGTAGCCGCGGCAAACTCATTCCATCGTAGCTGAGGTGTACGATTCTGGTGCAGTTCCCACCAGCGAAGCAACGCCGCCTCCCGCAAACCTGGATCAATATGCTTGTACACCTGCAAGTCGGTATACAGTCCAACCAAATCCAGAATATAAGGCTTAGCCGCTTGGTACCCCGGAAGCTTGTCGATATTATCACGGCAAGTCTGTACCAGGTGATGCAGATATCCGCCATCATCACTTTCTTCACGCAGCGCATAGTAGTCCTGCATTTTACTGCTAGGATTAACCGCGTCAAGCATACTCCGGTGAAGCAGGCGGAAATCATGTTCGTCCATGGAAGTGCTCCGGTCGCACAAATTGTCCAAATAGTCGCTGATCGTTTGAAAAGCTACAATAAGAGGGATCAGTACCTCGCGCTTGTCCAAATTGGCAGCGGCGTATACCGAACCGCCCTGGCAATGAAATTCTTTTGCCTTTATGCTGGCAAGCGCCTGTTTTCTTAGCTCGGGATCGGGAATCAAGTCCGCTTCCTGTCTCCAACCTTCCAATTCCCTCCGGACATCCGGCAAAATAAACTTATAAACGCGGCTCATCAACCGGATCGGTTCTTTCGGAAACTGGTTTCGGCTTTGCTCAAGTTCAATCAATGGCCTGCCTCCGCTACGTTGTTAAAAATCGCATTATTAAAAAATCATTCTATATTATAATATGATCCAACTTTTTGTACAAATAAACAAAATCACAAGTGTCTTTTGACGGATAGCGAATGCTCATCTTGGTTCGTACGGTACCAGATATGCAAATCGTTGATCCGGCTGGCTAGTTCCGCGATTTCTCCGTTCAATTCACAACTGAGTTCAAAATCGCTTTCCTCATTCATTTCCTGCAGTTTGCCTTCGATTTCCCGCTCCAGCATTTTCACTTTGGTAGGAATCCGACCGCGAGTATCCTCCCATTTTTCAATCATAGCCAGGCGTTCGTCCAGGTGATAGTCTTCAAAAGGACGATCCAGCAAGGGAATGTGAATATCCAGCCTTTCATCATATATAAAGCAGGAATGACTCATGAACCATACCTCCTACATATCAAAATACAAGATTACAACATATGCCTCACATTATACACAGAAGTGGCGCAGATTCTAACCCCTTTTTCAATAGACTATGCTATACTTAGGTCTATCTTTTTGGATATGTCAGAATTTACTGGAACGGAGTAAGCGAAATATATGAGAACTTCCTCATCGGCCCGGCCTGAGCTTCCATGGCTGCGGGCTTTTACTTTTACCATATTCGGTACGAGTGTTCTTGTTTCTTCGTACTTCCCACTTTTTTATTCCCAACTGGGCTTTTCCAATAGCCAAATCGGGCTCCTATACGCGCTCGGTCCCATGATTTCCCTGGTGGCGAATCTGCTTTGGAGCGTCGCTAGCGACAAATACAGAACGATCAAGAAAATCATGCTCATTCTGCTGATCGGCCAGATTATCATGAGCGCAGTTTTATCGGTATCCACCAAGTTTTCCGTCATCGTGCTCGTCATCACAATATTCTATTTCTTCTTTTATCCGGTGTTTCCGCTGTCCGATACCATTGCCATCAATGCCGCGAAACGCCATAACAAGAACTTTATTACCGTGCGGATTTTCGGGTCCATCGGCTATGCTTTTTTCGCTCTGTTTATCGGATACGTCCTCACCACGATCGGATCCTCTCACACGATGTGGGTGGCGATGGGCATTGCGGCGATTGCGTTGCTGATTACCCTGTTCATCAAAGATCAGGATAGCCCGGTCGCCAAAATGGACATGTCGGGGATCTGGGGGATTTTGAAGCAAAAAGAACTGCTCTGGTTTTTCGGCTGCGTCTTCTCTCTCGCCATCGCCGTGCGGATGAACGATGTTTTCCTTACCGTTACGCTGAATAGTCTCGGCGCCACTGAGAATATGATCGGGTGGTCCCAATTGGCTTCTTCGATGTCGGAGATTCCGATCTTTCTACTGCTTAGTCTTTATGGGGAGAAAATAAAAGAGCTACCGCTCCTCGTCTTCGCCAGCTTGATGTTCACCACCCGCTTCTTCCTGGTCGGCATCGCGGATTCAGCCGGCATGATCGTGGTGATTCAATTGCTGCACAGCGTTTCCTTCGGCGTGTTCTACGTCACTTCCATCCGGATGTTGACCCGGCTCATCCCGGACCATTACCGGGCAACGGGCATGGCTTTGTACACGATCGTCTGGTCCAGCGCCTCCGGCCTGCTCAGCGGTACGTTCGGTGGCGTCATCTTCGAAGAGTTCGGGCGGCACAATTTCTATCTCGTCGCCATGTCGTTCGCGCTGTTCGCCTGCCTCGGCTTTGTGAGCCGGTATTTCATCCGGGGGCCGCGGGTACGGATGCAAGTAGGGGACAGCCTCAGTGGGAAGCAGCCTAATACTTCTGCAGCACAAGCGACTACTACTGCTTCCACCAAGGAAGAGAGTGTGGGGAAATAATTTGCTCCTGGGGATCGGGGTTACTGGGGCTCATGTGCTACTGAGGCTCGTGAGCTACTGGGGCTCA
>DJTQ01000017.1:1814-5488 GCA_002439285.1 Paenibacillaceae bacterium UBA6304 | reverse complement strand
TTCTCTCTCCCGGCCGGTGGATGGATTGAACATGCAACTGATAAACGGTACGTTCGGGTTGACGAATGCGTCAAAGCAACCCTGGTCGCAGCCGACACATTTGACGATTTCAGACTCGCGCCCGAATTCTGCCTTCAAGCAGAATTCGGGGTCGGCGAGTTGGGCCCGTCCAATGGCCACGAAGTCGGCCAGGCCTTCGGCGATGATCCGATCCGCGACTGCTGGATCATTAATGCGGCCTACAGCAATGACCGGAATGCTGACAACAGATTTGATCTGTGCCGCATTATCTACATTAAAGCCTACCGGCAGATCGATCGGAGGTACTTCGTATTTGATTGCGGCTCCGGTAGGAACGCCGCGTGATACGTTAATTGCGTCGATCCCGGCTTGCTCCGCAAGTTTGGAGAATGCCTTCATGTCCTCCAGCGTTAGCCCGCCCGGCAAATCCTCAATGGCGGAGATCCGCATCAGGATCGGGAAGTCCGGACCGACCGCTTGGCGGATGGCTCGAATGCACTCCAGCGGGAACCGGGTGCGATTCTCCCAGGAGCCGCCGTATTCGTCCTGCCGGAAGTTCATGGCAGGGCTCAGAAATTGTTGAGGCAGATATCCGTGCCCGGCGTGGAATTCTACGCTGTCAAAGCCGGCTTGTTTGGCACGGGCAGCCGTATCTGCATACGCCTGAACCATCTCCGGAATTTCCGCGGTTTCCAGTTCTCTCGGAACGATCGGGTTTCCCTCGAATGCAATTGGAGATGAAGAGACCTGATTCGGATTGTAGGCAACCTTTCCGCCATGCCATAATTGAAGACAGCTTTTTCCGCCGGCCTCACGGATACCGTCAGCCAATCTTTTCATGCCCGGAATATATTTATCGTCAAAGAGCGCCGGCGAATCTTCAGTGTAAGCCGTCGGATGCACGGTGGTAACTTCCACGGTATTCAAGCCGCATCCGCCTTTAGCGCGGGCTACGTGATAATCGATCAACTGCTGGCTGACAAAGCCGCCAGGTTCATTCATCTTAGTACCCATGGCTGGTAGAATGATGCGGTTCTTCAACTCCATGCTTCCGATCTTTTGCGGACTGAACAAGTTTGAAAATGCCATGCTGCATCTTCCTTTCGAGATTAAGAATAATATAACATAGGTTAATTTAACCTAATTATAAAACGCAGCAGAATACAAATATGTGAAAACTATCACAAGTATTTCGCGGAAATCCCTTCTATAGAAGATGAACTGAGAAATTTGGTGCAGGCAAGAGAGTAAAATGAATCTGAAGAAACTAAAATTTTTCTGAAAGAAAGCTGCATCGGAAGCATACGCTAGTGGTCGCCTTTGTTTTCGGATTTCTACCTTATTTGATCCTACATCATCAAGAAATCTGGAAACAACAGCGATCACAGGATCATTTTACGTACTTGCCCTAACATCTATTTCAGTAGTTCATCTTATATATAAACAAGTGATTGGCACGGTATGACGAATGGAGTAAAATAAAGGGATATCAAAAGATCGAATTGGATTACAAGGTTCGGAGGAGCTACATGGAAATCGAGTTATTGATTCTAGCCCAGTTAATGCACGGACCCAAGCATGGGTATGAGATTAAGAAAAATATCGTGTTTGTCATGAATAACAAAAAAATCATCAATAACAATTCGCTCTACCCGAAATTAAGGCAGTTTGAAGAGCGGGGGTTTGTCAGCAAAACGCTGCAAGAGCAAGAAGGAAGACCGAATCGGCATGTCTATGGCATTACGGAAAAGGGAAGGAAAGTTTTCTACGAAAGAATTAATTCTTTTACGCCGGAAATGATCGAAATAGATGATGAGTGGAGTATCCGATTGGCTTTCTATAACCTTTTAAGTGATGAAGCACGCCGCAAGCTATTTGATTATCGGAGTCAGATTGTACAGGATAAAATGAACCGTTTAGAAAAACTGTCTCTTTCGGTCGGGGACAGCAAATATTTGATGTACTCTCCTGAATTGTATTTATATACGCAAAACATGCTGGAGAAGGAAAAAGAATTAATTTCAGCCATGGCAAAGCAAATGGCGGACAGGCCGGGCGATTCAGACTAAAGTCTGGGAAAGGTCGCGACCGTAGTCTATTTTTAATTTTCGTTTTGCCGTTCATACTATGAATAAGCAATTAGGCAGCGCGATGACGATTTGGAGGCTGGCTATCGGAACAGGGAAAGAGGAGACAACGTATATATGAACCTGCTGGAATGGATTGAAGGGATGTTCAGGGAATACGGATATTTTGTATTGCTGCTGGGACTTCCCGTGGATTTTATAGCATTGCCGTTGCCTCCGGGGCAGACCACATTAACTTATACGGGGTATCTCGCCTATAAAGGGGTACTTTCTTTGTTTCCCGCAATATTAGTCGGGTTAGCAGGGTCCATGATCGGCATTACAATTACCTACCTCATTGGGCACCATGTCGGCGCACCGTTGGTTCAGCGTTACGGAAAGTGGATTTTATTAAAGCCGGCCCATCTTGAGAAAACAAGGAAAATCTATGACAAATACGGGAACCGAATGCTGCTGATCAGCTTTTTTATTCCCGGGGTCAGACAATTTTTTGGTTATTTTGTCGGCATCATCCAGGTGCCTTTCCGGACTTTTGCGTTGTATGCTTATCCCGGAGCGGCTCTATGGGTTTCCGTCTTTATCGGCGTCGGTTACATATTTGGAGAGCAGTGGCAGCATGTCATCCTACTGGTGGAGAAGTATCTGGTTTATTTCTTCAGCGGGTTGGGAGTGCTGTTGTTAGGGCTTGTATATTTAAGATGGCGCAAATGGAGAAAATGGCGGCTGAAACAAGCCAATCTGAAAAAAGAACTCGGTTAATATCTAATCCTGAATTTCAACCTATCGCAAGCTTACCAGTATGTATTGAAAAAGAGTGCCGGGACAAGGGTCCCGGCGCTGTTTTTGATTATTGCCCTTTTTCGTCTTCGATTTCTTTTTCTTCCTGTTGGACTTTAATCAATGATAGAAATGCGAACAGATCTCCTAGAACGGCTAGACCTGCCCCGATAATCGCCAAATCATCTGATGTGATTTCGCTATTGATCAAGTTATTGGGGTCGCCGTTATTCTTCTTATTTTTATTTCTGTTCAACGCTCTTCCTTTATTGGGCAAACAGACCACCTGCTTCAAAGTCTTCTTTCTCTAGGATATGCGGACCTAACGTGAGTTGAATAGGCGCAGCAAGTAATATAGGCGGAAACAAACTTGGTAACACCGATCTCCGAGTTATAATTTTTATTTGATCTGTGCATACGCCGTGGCCTCTGGATAGGAGGCTTAATATGATACCGTATATCGAAAAAGGGAGGGAAAGCCATGTCGGGCTGTTGTGACAACGGAAATCAAGGCGGCGGATACGTAGGCGGAATTTTTACTTCTACCGGCGTCATTCTGGTGTTGTTCATCCTTTTGGTTATTGTTTCAAGAACGTTTGTGTAGTTAGGCCTGAAGCTACCTCTATAAGGACTCTGCCACCGGCGGGGTCCTTTCTATTTAGGGGGAATAAATATAAAATGAACTATAGAAATGGGATGTGAACTATTTTTGAATATTTTATGTTTTTTAGCACGGGCTTAACGCAATAAGGAGGATTAATATGCCGAGTTTAGTATTGGAGGGGGGAA
>DJTQ01000017.1:0-1741 GCA_002439285.1 Paenibacillaceae bacterium UBA6304 | reverse complement strand
AATATTCAGTGCCGGCGTGATGGATGCGCTTCTGGATCAGGACTTGATGTTTCCGTACTGTATTGGAGTTTCCGCCGGAATTAGCAATGGGATATCCTATATTTCGAAGCAGAAGCGAAGAAACCTGGAAATTATGGAGAAGTACCGAAATGATCGAAGATACATAGGATACCGGAACTTTTTGAAGAACCGTAGTTTGTTCGGTCTCGATTTTGTATTCGGGGAGATTCCGGCAAAGCTGATTCCGTTTGATACGGTAACTTATCGTAATTATTCTGGCAGGCTCCTTGTAGGGGTTACAAACGCACATACGGGAATGCCGGAATATATGGACGGAATGGAGGCGGACGAGCATTGGACCATGTTGAGGGCCACGTGTGCCATACCGCTTGTTTTTCCGGCCATCGAATTAAACGGACAAAGGTATTATGACGGCGGGTTAACCGACCCCATACCGATCCGTAAAGCTATTGCCGATGGAAACGACAAGCACTTAATTGTGTTGACACAGCCAAAAGGATATAGAAAGTCGTTTAGCAAACGAAATGCGCAAGTGGCACGCCTGCTTCGCCGCAAGTATCCAAACCTGGAGAATGCACTACTTACGAGGCATGAGCGCTATAATGAAACCGTGGCCTTTTGTGAGCAGCTTGAACGGGACGGAAAGGCGATCATTATTCGCCCGGAGGCCCCGCTAGATAGCTTTGAAAAGGATATTGGCAGGCTGCGGGAGACGTGTCAGCATGGCTATGATCTGGCTAGTGCACGGATGAAGGAAATTCGGGGGTTATTTTGAGGTATGAGGAATAAGGAATCAAATTAATGGATGGTTTATCAGGCTCCGAACCCGGTTCGGAGCCTTTGTCATAGTTGGAACTCAGAACCAGTTTAAAAAAATTATAAATTACTACACTTTTTGTCAAATATCACCGTTTTTCAATAATAATTCACACAAAGTTCATAATTAGAGTTATAATTGGACAGGAATACAAAATTTACTTTTTCTTCCTCCTGTTATTATCTTCAGCTCTTTTCAATTAAGCTTCCAACTTGTCTGCTTCGTAATTTTCTCACCTTATTCCCAGCAATCACCCACAACATGTTTGTTTGTATATAGGCCTGTTATGGGTTTATATAAATTTGCATCGAAGGGAGAGTGAGCATAAGTTTGCCTAAACAATTCTTTACGCAGCATTTTTAGGGATGAAAGGAGGAGATCCGTTCATTACTCCGGAGTGTGACAGGAAGCTATAAGTATACAGCCTTGAAAATGAACTGACATATCCAAATTATGAGGAGGTATTGATAATGACTTCTATTCGTATATCGAATTCTATGTTGTTGAAGGCGCTTACTTCTTTCGGGATGATGTTGATTGCTGTTTTTTGTATGTTCCTGTTAGCTGAAAAAGCTTCTGCCCACGGATATATTGATTCTCCCGGAAGCCGGGGTTATCTTTGTAAACTTGGTCAGAACACAGACTGCGGTGCGGTAGTCTATGAGCCTCATAGTTTGGAGGCGCCAAAGGGATTCCCTGCCGCAGGACCGGCCGACGGTAAAATTGCCAGTGCGGGCGGAATCTTCCCGAAGCTGGATGAACAATCCGCTACCCGCTGGACGAAAGTCAATATTTCTTCGGGGACCAATACCTTCCACTGGACGTTGACAGCTGCGCATGCAACGACTAGCTGGAAGTATTATATTACTAAACCCAATTGGAACCCCGATGCCCCGTTGACGC
>DJTQ01000016.1 GCA_002439285.1 Paenibacillaceae bacterium UBA6304 | reverse complement strand
CTCAGTCACCTGTTCGGCAAGCCGATGGATATCGTCTTTACGGTGATCGAGCTCGCGGCCATCGGCGTCGCTGTTTTCATTGCCAAATCGATTACCCAGGACGGTCAGACCAACTGGTATGAAGGCCTGCTCTTGATTGCCGTATATTGTATTCTCGGCTTCTCTTTCTATCTCGTATAGATAGATCAGTCATCCACGCAAAAAAAAGCGCATACCCTGAATTTCAGGGCCATGCGCTTTTTGCTATTTGGCGACACTTAATTTTTATTGTTCATGGCTTCGTAAAGTGTAGCCAAATTACGTTCCAGTCTGCTTAAGATCTGTTTGCCTACCAGTTCCTGAACCAATCCGATGCGCACTGCATAATCGACCTGTCTGGAGAACCCGTACATCTGGGTATCCAATACTTCCTCATAGAGAGGGCAATAGCGTGTTGCCAGATTCTCCATCTGAACTTCGATCAGCTTTTCTATTTTATCTGCATCTTCTTTCAGAAGATTGAGCGCTTTGAGATTCAGTTGCTCCTGCAAATCAGATGAAGTCATGTTCATCCCCCCTATGTCCTCCAAAATCCACACATCTATTCTATTCATAATATTAGACGAAATCGAAGATCAATACAAGAACCTCGCCAAATAAACGGCTATCATATAAAAATACTCCCGCCCCGATAGGGCAGGAGTATTTCCTGAATTAACTTATTCAGCAACTATTTTGACGTCCAAGCCGTGTTTTGCGAATACTTCCGCTACAGCTGCCTTGGCTTCTTCCGCATCCGGTCCGTGAACATGCAGTTCATAACTCTTTGTGTTCACCAGGGTAGTGAAAAGACCGAGGATACTCTTAACATCAATGTACTTATTGTCCGCTTGTAGCACAATAGATGAAGTGTACTTACCTGCTGTTTGTGCAATTTCCACTACTGCTTCATTGTTAGTAGCCATAGCGATCCCTCCGTGTCAACTTTGAAATAAACATATCTTTATGATACATTGAATCCGCTTTCGAGGCAAGGAATTTTCTCTTACTTCAGGTTCTCGGGATTTAGGCCTTCAAGTTCCTTAAGCACGAAGATCCCGTCTTTACGAATCAGAACATCATCGAAGTAAATTTCCCCACCGCCATATTCCGGACGCTGGATGAGCACGAGATCCCAATGGATTGAAGAACGGTTTCCGTTGTCGGTTTCTTCATAAGCCTGGCCTGGAGTGAAATGTAGGCTGCCGGCGATCTTTTCGTCAAACAGAATATCCTTCATCGGATGCAAAATGTATGGATTGAAGCCGATAGCAAATTCCCCGATATGTCTGGCACCTTCATCGGAATCCAAAATATCATTAAGGCGCTTCGTATCATTGCTGGTCGCTTCCACGATTTTTCCGTTTTCAAACCGGAATTTGATATTTTCGAATGTAACGCCATTATACAAAGTAGCTGCATTATAGCTGATCGTGCCGTTTACGGAGTCTCTTACAGGAGCACTGTACACTTCGCCGTCCGGAATATTCTTTTGTCCCGAACATTTCTCCGCGCCGATTCCCTTGATTGAGAAGGAAAGCTCCGTCCCCGGTCCGGTGATCCGTACTTTATCGGTACGCTTCATCAAGTCCGCCAACGCGTCCTGGGCGCGGTCCATCTTCGCATAGTCCAGGTTGCATACGTCAAAGTAGAAGTCTTCGAATGCTTCGGTGCTGACGTTGGCCAGTTGAGCCATGCTTGCATTCGGATAACGGAGTACGACCCATTTCGTGCGTTTGACCCGTTCCTCGCTATGTACCGGATGGGAATACAGTGAATTATACAGTTTCATTTTATCCTCAGGCACATCGGACAGGTCATTAACATTGGAGCCGGCGCGGATGCCGATGTAGCCATCCATCATTTTCATCCGAACCAAATCGTATTCCGCCCACGCCTTGATTCCTTCTTCTGTGGCATATTTTAATTGGGCGCGCTGAACGGTTTTATCCGTCAGTTCAACAAAAGCATTGCCGCCCTTCTTGCCGATTTCTTCAACCACGGCCTTAAGCAGGTCGCGTTCTTCCCCGATCATTTCTACCAGCACATTTTCACCCGGCTGAACATCAATCGAATAGCCTACCAGGTTTTCCGCCAGTTTTTGTATTCTTGGATCTCGCATAACAGCTTTCGCCTCCTCAAAAAATAACGGGCTCTCTCAGCCCGGAGCGGCTTCATAAATGAATCCGCAGATCAGTTGAACATTGGTTAATTATACTCTTCTATTGTAGCACGGTGTTTCTTTGAAGTCAGCCCATCCAGGTTCAGCGGAATTGTTCAAACCGGCTGTCCGTCAACAAAACCTCCTGCTCGCGTACTCCCAATGCGTTCATGTAGGTCAACCCCGTTTCAGAGGAAAGCCTGATCGGTAAGCCGGAATTCCGGTTAATGGTTAAATGATACACGACCTTGGTATCCGCCTGATCCAACAGGGACATTAACTGATCCCTTCCATCCGCCCATTCGCGTTCCAATTCCCGTTCTATCTTCGGACGACGGTCGGCCTTAATTAAGGCAAGTTCGTCTTGCCAACCTGCCTTGAGGCTATCCATTTCACCCGCCAATTTAGACTTCAACCGCGGCCCGGCTTCTTTCGGATCAAGCTCGATTCGCAGCACCCTGGTTCCCCTTGCAGCTCCACTTTCCACAGTGATCGTTTTCTTTAGAGCTCGGATTTCCTCCAATTGATCCAACGGGTTTAGCCGCGCAATGCCCAGGTTAATGGCATTCTTCTCGCTGGATTTCAGATTCCAGCTTCCTTCTTCCCATTGCAGCTCCGCTCTGTATCCGGAAGCCGGATGAGTTCCAGCCGCTTGAAGTTCGTCGGCCTTGCCATTTTTAATATTAGTTGGGGAAGTCGGTAATGTAGTCTGAATAGCCAGTTGGTGATGATCTTTCAGTTTTCCTGTAAAGTTCACGGCATCCTCCATGTCAGATTTCCCTCCACGAAAGATCGCAGCATTGCCACGGAAAGTCAACGAATCGCAGCCAGCCAATCCGGACCAGGTGAAATTGAACCATTCTTCAGGCGTCTTCGTGTCGTTCAGGCCGCAAGCCGATAGCATAAGCATAACGCACCACACCAAACCCGCTTTGAAATATGCCATTTGCATAATGATTAGCGCCTCTCTATCTCCGGTAACGAGCACTTTCAACCGGAAAGGGATGTTAGCTGTAGCCTAACCCGACAAGAGGAAACTATACGCGAATAGATAATCACGCTCAAGGTATCCCTGGGCAAAATAAAATGGATACCCCTTACGAGATATCCACATTCCCTTTTAGACCAGACGAGGCTAAGCTTATGCACGATAAATAACAAAACGGATTAAGTCCACCAGAAAATGACTTCCCATGGCCGACATCAAATCACGCTTTCTCTGTAAAATCGCAAATGGCAATCCGAAAAACACGGCCAGTATGATTCCATTCATCAAGTTGAAGTTATGTAAGTTAAAGTGTATGAGCACGTGCGGTACAACCATAATAAAATAACATAATATGCTTTCAAATTTAGATAATGCCTTATCTTTAACTATATGTACGCAAATCGCAAAGAGTAAATACCTAAAGATGATTTCTTCAGAGATCCCGGCGCTGAATGCTAATGCCAGCCATTCTAGACTAAATCCAGGATTTAACGTCATGCCGCTGGCTCTACCTAATATCAAATTAATAATACCTAGAACCGTTCCTGTTCCTATTGCAAGAAGAATCGTGATTAAAATTGCCTTCTTGTTGTCTGTCTTTAATAAAAGAATCCCGTTTCTGGTATTACGAAGCACACTCTGCCCTCCGATGTATGACAACATTGCCGTGATGCCATTAACGGGGTGAGAAATGGCAGCTAATCCTCCCAGAAATACGGAAATAAAAACATCTTTTTTTGTAAGGCATTTATATTTGACTGCCAAGAAAACCGAAATTAGAGCCGCACCGATAAACCATAAAACCCTCAGATTCTCTGACCGAAAAATATCCGGTAATAACCACATCATCATCAGAACAAAACAAAATGATAGCAGTTTTATTAAGTTTCTATTTCCTTTCTCCGTTGCTATGCTCATTTTTCACCCTCACATTCGATAAAATCTTGCCTGCAATTCACACTCGAATTGTTAAATAAAACCAGCTTAGCACAAGGTTAAAATATTTTTAGTGACATTTTATGCTTCACCGAATGAAGACCAAAGCTTAAACTATAAAAAGCAGCAATAATATACTCCCGTATATTACGCTGCTTTTAATTTGCTTTTATTCTCATTTATAAATGGAATTAACTTAATTTTCGTGACTTATGCCGATTCGAGTCTGATTCCTGCCGTTTTTCTTAGCTTCGTACAATGCCATATCCGCCAAATAGAATAGGGATTCAACGCTGATTTTCTCGTTGTCACGATTCCATTCCGCGATCCCGCAAGAGACCGTCACCTGAGGCTGCGTTTCCGCCGCTACGCGAAGACGGATTGTTTCAGCGATCTGGTAACCGCTATGCACATCCGCTCCCGGCAGATAAATTGCCAGTTCCTCTCCGCCCCAACGAGCCGCAATATCCGTTTTGCGGACCGTGCTTTTGATGACAGAACATACCTGCTTCAGGATTTTATCCCCGGTTTGATGGCCGTACGTATCATTTATTTGTTTAAACAGATCGATGTCTACAATAATCAAGGAGCCTCCGTCATCCCGCTTTAGAAGCTCTTGAATCCGGTCATCCAGGTAACGCCGTGCATACAACTCGGTCAACACATCATGATTAGCCATCCGCTGCACTTCGGCATGCAGCGAAGCGTTGGCGATCGCCAGGCCGATATGCGAGGATAATACCTGCAGTAATCTATAATTCTCGTAAGAAAAGAAACGTTCCGTCCGATGCGCAAGCATAACCGCACCAATCACTTCTCCCCGAACGACCAGGGGAGCCACAATCAGCGAGCGGGCACCCGTATCCTCCATCAGCCTGGACGTTATCTTCCCGTAAGCCTTATAGTCTGATAAAATAATCGGTTCCCTCGTAGAAAAGACAAGTCCGCTAAACCCGTAATCTTTAGGAAAATATTCCTTGGAGAGAGACGGGACATTACAGGCCATAATCTCAAAGAACTCGCTGTCTTTATCGATTTGGGAAATGCAACAATACTCCGCCCTGAAGATCGATAACAGTTCCTCTGTGGCGAACTTAAATACTTCCTTCAGCCGAAGGCTCTGATTAAGCCGTTTGGTCAGTTCGTTAATCAACCGGAGTTCACTCACCAGGAGATTGGACTGCTCGTACAGTTTCGCGTTCTCGAAAGCCGAGCCCGCCGTATCCGCCAGCATACCAATCAGTTGCAAATCCACCTCTTCAATTTCATCCCGGGGAATCATCAAATGAAACACCCCGTAAACCCCTTGCTTGCCGACCAACGGGGCTGCAAGTTCAAGGTAATCGTTGTCGTCCTGATCTCGTTTTTCCGCCCGCAGCATTCGCCCCTCCATAAACGCACGAACGCACATATGGTCACGTTCTCCTTGCAGTTGGAGCGATTTGACCCGAGGATCGCGGCTAAGATGGTCCTGCGACATGAGCAGTTCAACCTTCGCACCTGGATACATCCCTGCAATCCGTTCGAACACCTCAGTTAGCAGTGAATCGACATCGATTTGATCATGCAGTTTTTGTACGATCTGAAACAGGATGGACCTTCTGTATTCTTCCCGTTTCGCCTGTTTCTGTCCAAGGAGCAAATCCGCTACGAACAGAGCTTCAAATCTCTTATAGAAGCATGTCCGGAAGTACCCGGCGGCCATATTTACCCAAGTCTTTGCAAAAGCAATTCCCGACTCATCCACATTTGCGATCGCGCATCCCAACACTGCAAATACTTCCTTGGTATGACGAGTAACCATAGGAACGGCTATACATTGCCCTGCAAGAGAAGGTGATACGGTAAGATCCCGGTCAAGCAGACAAGTCCGGGCTATCTCGGTCGCGAGTCCGGCAAATTGTTCCTCCTGTGAATAGACCGGCCCCGGTGCAAGAATCTCACCCTTAAAGTCCGCAACAAACCACTCAACCGGGAAAGCGGCTGGAACATCGCGCATTTCGGTCTGCCAATCGGCGTAGGAAGCTTGAAGCAGAGAAGATATATATGGATAGTCATAGGAAGTAATATCAAGCAAATTAAGCCAGTTTATCTGGTCTCCTTGCTCGTCTCCTTCATTCATATCCGCATGCGGCAGAGTGATGCTGGTAGTTCTTGTATTCGGCATTAACGACTGTGTCGGGTCATCTCTTGATTGTTTTGTCATGAAAAAAGCTCCTTTTTCACTGCGTCCAGCCCACAGCGATATAATGTAAACGAAGCCGTTCGACTCTGCCTTAAGTTACGATTATATTTCAGTAAGTCTAATCCGTTCCTTGTTTATATGTTATTTTACTATCATCCAGAGGGTTTTGCATTAAAATTCCTTCATTTTACCCAAAAAATTTAGGACGAAAGCCCTATCGACACAATCCCTCATATTAAAACAAAATCCTCCGCTTGACTTTATGGCCCTAATTCATATAATATTTATTGTTGGATAAAGATCTGGATAGGATCTTAATTAGGGCGTAACGCATGCGAGCACCCTCTCGGTTTTTGTTGCTGACAGGACAGCGGCTGAACTTTCCTGTTAGAGAGCGGATTCTACTATCCTCCGCCCGCCTAAACAAAACCCGCGCAAGTAGAACCCTACACGAAAATTCACATTAAAAGGAGTCTACCTATACAATGGCACGTTACACTGGTCCTAAATTTAAACTCAGCCGCCGTCTCGGCATTTCTTTGAGCGGTACAGGCAAAGATTTGAAACGCCCTTTCCCTCCGGGACAACATGGTGCTAACCAACGGAGAAAAGTATCGAACTACGGCATGCAACTTTTGGAAAAACAAAAATTGCGCCACATGTACGGTTTGGGCGAGAAGCAATTCCGCACTTTGTTTGTTAAAGCACAAAAAATGCCAGGTATCGCTGGTGAAAACTTCATGGCGTTGCTTGAAAGCCGCCTGGACAACCTGGTATACCGTCTTGGTTTCGCAAATTCCCGCGCTGGTGCCCGTCAATTGGTTTCCCACGGTCACATCACCGTAAACGGCAAGAAAGTGGATATCGCTTCTTACCGTGTAAGCCTTGGCGACGTTATCGGTCTTCGTGAAAGAAGCCGTGGCCTTTCTTCTGTTAAAGAAGCATTGGAAAACCGTTCGCATCTTCCAGCTTACCTGGAATTCAACGACAGCGCTGTTGAAGGCAAATACATCCGTTTGCCTGAGCGTTCTGAGCTGTCCCAAGACATCGACGAAAAACAAATCGTCGAATTCTACAACCGTTAAGAATTACAAAAACGGCCAATCTCTTCGGAGACTGGCCGTTTTTTTTGTTTCACTAGCTGCAATAAGCCTGATTTTACGATTTTACGGTACCCGGCACGAAGCGCAAACAATTAACTGGATTTCCTCCAGGTATTTTCACCGTCCAGCCTTCAGACGAAAAAATAACTGGATGTTTCCAGCTATTTCAAATCTCGCAGAATTCATTCGTTCTAAAACAGAAGAAAAGGGACCCGTTTAAACGGGTCCCTTTCTTCTTATTTCACCAATAGCTTCGCAAATTTACGTTTGCCGACCTGGATGACATCGCCATCGCTCAGCTCGATCTCCGCGCCCGCATCGCTCAGCTTCTCTTCGTTCAGCTTAACGGCACCCTGCTGAATGCTCCGTTTGGCTTCGCCATTGGAAGCCGCGAAACCGAGCAGCACCAGCAGCTTGACCAGACGGATTTTACCGTCCTCCAGCTCCTCCGCCGGCACCGTCATCTCTTCGATGTCCTCAGGAAGCGCACGCTGCTGGAACACGGTAATAAAATGTTCCTGCGCGGCTTCGGCTGCGTCCAAACCATGGTACATCCGGACAAAGGTATAGGCCAGTTGCATTTTGGCGTCGCGCGGATGCATCGCTCCGGTCTTGACCGCTTCCGATAGCACCTCGAGTTCTTCATTCGTCAGGTCGGTCGCCAACTCGTAATATTTCAGCATAAGCTCGTCCGGCACGGACATTGATTTGCCGTAAATCTCGTTCGGTTCCTCGTCGATGCCGATGTAGTTTCCGAGGCTTTTGCTCATTTTCTGCGCCCCGTCGAGGCCTTCAATCAGAGGGGTCATGATGGCGACTTGAGGCTCCAGACCGTATTCCTTCTGCAGCGTTCTGCCCATCAGCAGATTAAATTTCTGGTCCGTACCTCCAAGCTCGATGTCGGTATGCAGCGCCACCGAATCCATCCCCTGCATCAGCGGGTAGAAAAACTCATGAATGCTGATCGGCAGCCCGTTTTGGTAACGCTTGGTAAAGTCATCTCTTTCCAGCATCCGAGCAACCGTAACCTTCGCCGCCAGCTTAACGACTTCTTCAAACGTCATCGGAGCAAGCCATTCGGAGTTGAAGTGAACCTTCGTTTTTTCCGGATCCAAAATTTTGAAAATTTGCTGGCGGTACGTTTCCGCATTCCGCTGCACATCTTCCTCGGACAACTGTTTGCGGGTTTCCGATTTACCTGTCGGATCGCCGATTCGCCCGGTAAAATCCCCGATAATGAGTTGGATCTGATGTCCGAACTGCTGGAACTGACGAAGCTTTTGCAAAACTACGGTATGCCCTACATGAATGTCGGGAGCCGATGGATCCAGCCCTAGCTTCACATTCAGCGGCGTTCCGGTTACCACCGATTTCATTATTTTCTGTTTCAGTTCATCCTCCGGTACAATTTCAACGACACCGCGGGAAATCACCTTCAGTTGGTGTTCTACTTCCTCCCGCTGGGCAAGGGTCAATTCATCCCATTTCATCTGCATTCATCCTCCATAATCAAATATTATCCGAAAACGACAAAAAGCTCCTTTTCATCCCAAGGGACGAGAAGGAGCTGCTCGCGTTACCACCCTAATTAAAACCGTTGCCTACTCCATTCCGCATAAGCGAAATATAGTCGAACAGACGGTTTTCACCTCATTTCCATAACGGTCTTCCCGGTACCGGACTACTGGCATCTACATTCACAATTACGTTCCCCCGGACGGCTCCAGACGGTAATTCAAAAGGGATCCGCCCATTCGGTTCGCAGCAACCACCGATTCTCTGAGCGACGGGATTCCGCCTTCTACTGTGTCTTTCCAAGCCTTTAACGATATGCAATTAGCTAATTTATATCATATAAGCTTTTCCCAAGTCAAACATCAACTCCTGCAATAAGGGCGGCGGATCCTGTCCAAAGAGGCAGAAATAGCGACCAAACGACCTTTTTTATGCTATAATGTTGCTGTTATAAAGGAGGAGCATTCATGGTTCATGATAACGATAATAACTCCGGCACCAGTAAAGGGAGCCCCAGAAAATCGCGAAGCGAATCCCGAAGCAAAAAGCCCGTACGCAAGCGTAGACGCGGCCGCTGGGTCTGGACTACGCTGGGCTGGCTCGTTGTGCTCGGTTTTGCCGCAGCCTTGTTTGCCGGAGGGGCAGTATTCGGATACGTCTCCTCAATCGTCATTGACGAACCCGTGAGGTCTCGTACCGATATTGAACAGAAAATCAATCATAATGAAATGACCGGATTCGCCTACTTCCGGGATGGCCAGCCAATTGGACAACTGCGGTCGGAAGAGGATCGGCGGCCCGTCAGTTACGAAGAAATCCCTTCTTCCGTGATCGATGCCGTCATCGCTATTGAAGACAATCATTTCGAAGAACATAAGGGTGTCGACTTTAAAGGGACCATGCGTGCCGTAAAGCAGAAGTTGCTAAAAGAAGACATCCAGACGGGCGGGAGTACGCTCACCCAGCAATTAGCGCGGCGGGTGTTTCTGAATCTGGACCGGACGGACAATCGGAAAGTGAAAGAAATATTGCTTGCATTGCGATTGGAGCGTTTTCTCAGCAAAGACGAGATTTTAACGGCTTATCTGAACAAAGTGCCGTTTGGAAACGGCTCCAACGGTTATCAGGTGTATGGGGTCAAAGCAGCGGCCAAAGGTATTTTCAATATTGTTAATCTCAAAGATTTGAACACCGCACAGGCGGCTTATCTCGCCGGTTTGCCTCAGCTCCCTTCTTCTTATTCCGCTTTTAACGGTAAGGGAGAGTTCAACCAGGAAGCATTCGACCGTGCGCTCAAACGCCAACGTCTCGTGCTGCAACGCATGCTGGAAGAGAATAAAATAACGGACGCGCAATATAACGAAGCGCTGGCGTTCGATGTTAAGTCTTCCCTCGCTCCGCAGACAAAGAAAGCGTATGAAACGTTCCCTTACCTGATGCTGGAAACGGAGCGGCAGAGTGCGATCGTGATCGCTATGCTGAACAATCCGGAGATGACTAAGGAAGAGGTCTCCAAAAACTCGCAAATCCTTGAAGAAGCACGCCAAGAACTCTTGACCGGAGGATACCGGGTTTATACAACGATCGATAAGAAAGTCTACAACTCCATGCACAAGGTTTCGGAGAACGAGAAGAATTTCTCTAAATACAGCGAAACCAAAGGGCTCGAACAAGTCGCCGGCATGATGATCGACAATCATACCGGAGCGATTCTTGGAATGATCGAAGGCCGGGATTTCTATACGGAGCAAATGAACTACGCTACACAAATGATACGTCAACCCGGATCGACGATGAAGCCGATCGCCGCTTATTTGCCGGCGATGGAGGCCGGTCTAATTCAACCGGCGAGCATCATTGACGATTCGCCGATTATTTTGCGGGATTACCAGAAGGGATATCATATTCCGGTCAACTCCAGCGGCGGCTACAAAGGCCTGGTAACCGCTCGCACTGCGCTAAACGAGTCGCGCAACGTTCCGGCCCTGAAACTGTTTAACCAAACCGTGGGAATCGACAAAGCGTGGGATTTCTCCAAGAAACTTGGCATCACGACCCTTGATGAGCAGGATTATGGAGCGCAGACCGGCGTACTCGGCGGCTTGAAATACGGCGTTACCGTCGAGGAACTCACCAATGCATATACGGCGATTGCCAACGGCGGTGAATTCAACGATGCCTACATGATCGCCAAGATCACGGACTCCAAAGGAAAGATCGTCTTTAAGCATGAGACCGAGCCGCTGAGAGTTTTCTCCGAGCAGACGGCCTATCTCATGACCGACATGCTGCGGACCGTGATCAAGGATGGAACAGGAAAATCGATCAAGAGTGATTTTAAGAAATATGGGGATATTCCGATTGTCGGAAAAACAGGGACGACACAAAATTATGCCGACGTGTGGTTTATGGGCTATTCGCCCGACGTTACCCTGGGTGTATGGATCGGCTACAAGGAACCGGTCAATACGCTGTCTGATGCAGGTAAATCACGGGCACGCTCGATTTGGGCGCTGGTCATGAATGAGGTGGCCGAGAACGAGCCGGATCTGTTTGTCACGCCGAAGTTCACCAAACCGGACGGTATTGTATCCGTGACGGTGTCGGGCTTCAGCGGCAAGCTGCCCACCGAGCTCACCAAACAGGCCGGTAAAATGGTTACAGACATTTTTAACGCCAAATATGTCCCTAAGGAACCTGACGATGTTCTGGTTCGAATGAAATACATCACTTATGAAGGAGTTAACTACATTCCGCAGGAAGCTACCCCTGTCGATATGGTGCTCGAAAAAGTGGTGATGAAGCGTGATAAACCGATCAAGGATTTGATCGATGAGCTTGAGAATGCTTTTGCAAAAATGAAAGGTGGACATAAGTCGCTGAGTTTCTACATGCCGAAAGATGCAGGCGAAGATGCTCCAACGAAGCCGGATCCCCGCGTTGATGACGGCGCACCACCTGCTGCGCCCTCTAACGTAAGGCTTACATCAGAGGGCGGAAGCTCCAAGGTCACATTTAACAAAAACGGAGAAAACGATGTGGTAGGATATCGCCTCTATCGTTCCGTGGACGGCGGCACGTTCAAGTATTCGGGTCATGCCGCCCTTACCGGTGGAGCAACCGCCATATCCGATTCCGAAGCCGGCGGATTTACACATTCTTATTACGTAACCGCCGTCGACGTTGCCGGTAGAGAATCTGAGCCTAGCGCGATTATGAGCTCCGACAGCTGGATTCCGGATTTCCCGGATGCGGGAGGAGACCTCTCCGGGCTTGACGGAAATTCGAATCAGGACGGACTGACGGTACCGCCTAGTACTCCAGGCGAGTTAGGCGTTCAAAGAAGCGGCGGTGATGTATCCGTCAATTGGGGAGCCGCTTCTTCCACGGAACAAATATCTAGCTATAATATCTATTATTCCGAGGCTGCGGACGGACCTTTCGCTTTACTCGGTTCCACTTCAGGCACATCGTTTTCCTTCAAAAGCGATGCAGCAGGCTGGGTTCAAGTGACGGCGGTCAACGCGTTTGGAGAATCTACGCCATCCGCCCCCGTTCAATACGACAAATAGACATAATTTAAAAGGGTTCCGGGATAGCAATTATCCCCGGAACCCTTTTAAATATATTGGCCTATATTTACCTAGTCCTCGATCGTTGACAAGTCGCCTGCCGGTAGATTTAGCTCCCAAGCCTTTAACACACGCCTCATAATTTTGCCGGAACGCGTCTTCGGCAGCTTATCTTTAAACTCGATTTCTCTCGGAGCAGCATGCGCCGATAACCCTTCTTTTACGAAGCGAGCGATTTCCGCCTTCAGTTCTTCGGAAGGCTCATAGCCTTCTCTTAAAGAAACAAACGCCTTGATGATCTCGCCGCGGGTCGGATCAGGTTTACCGATGACGCCCGCTTCGGCAACCGCCGGATGCTCGACCAGCTTGCTCTCTACCTCGAACGGTCCAATCCGCTCGCCGGAGGAGTTAATCACGTCATCGATCCGGCCCTGAAACCAGAAATAGCCGTCCTCATCCATATAAGCCGTATCACCGGAAATGTACCAGCCCGGGATGCGGAAGTACTCCTCATATTTGGGAGCGTTGTTCCAAATGAGGCGCATCATGGACGGCCATGACGTGCGTACCGCTAGGTTTCCCATCCGGTTAGGCGGCAGTTCTTTTCCGTTATCATCGATAATCGCCGCCTGAATGCCGGGAACCGGTTTGCCCATCGAACCCGGTTTAATCGGCATAGACGGATAATTGCAGATTAGTTGTCCCCCGGTTTCGGTCATCCACCACGTATCGTGAATCCGGTGGCCATAAACCTTATTGCCCCAACGAACAACTTCCGGATTCAGCGGTTCTCCGACCGAGAGAATGTGTCTCAGCGTGGACAGATCGTACTGCTTCACGATGTCCTCCCCAGCCCCCATAAACATCCGAAAGGCGGTTGGAGCACTGTACCATACGGTAACCTTGTTCTTCTGGATCGTCTCATACCAGTCTCCAGGACTGAATCGTCCCCCCCGCACTACATTGGTGACGCCGTGCAGCCAAGGAGCGAATATTCCGTAAGAAGTCCCGGTAACCCATCCGGGGTCGGCCGTACACCAGTATACGTCGCCTTCCTGAAGATCAAGTACCACCTTGCCTGTATAATAATGCTGAAGCATCGCGTTATGCACATGATAAACACCCTTCGGTTTTCCTGTCGACCCCGAGGTGTAGTGGAGAATCAGGCCATCTTCCCTATTCACCCATTCGATCTCAACCTCCGTCGAAGCAGTCTCCATTTCCTTAACATAGTCCACTATGCCTTCTTCAGGGTCAATATCCTTTCCCACGAGGAAAATATGTCTCAGGAGCGGCAACTCATCTCTCTTCACCCTTGGCAGCAAAGACGTCGTCGTCACAAGAGCAACCGCGCCACTATCTTCTAACCGGTCTTTGACCGCAGTCTCCATAAATGCTTCGAACAAAGGTCCGACCACAGCCCCAACCTTTAAAATCCCTAGGATGCTAATGTATAATTCCGGGGTACGCGGCATAAACACAAATACGCGATCCCCTTTAGATATCCCTTGGTTCCGGAGCACATTGGCAAACTGATTGGACTTTGCCTGCAAGTCTTCAAAAGTGTAGGTTTCCTCCCTAGTCTGATCGTTAAACCGTAGCGCGATCCGGTCACCTTTTCCCGCGTCCACATGTCGGTCGATCGCTTCATAGGCCATATTGACTTTTCCGGTATCGTACCAGGAAAACTGCTTTTCTATGTCCTCCCAGTTAAAATTAGCATACGCTTCTTCGTAGTTTCCTAGATTTGAAGAAGGGGCTCCCGCTGAAATAATTTCTCCCTGCAATTGACTCATCGTTCCATCCTCCCTTGATCTGAACAGAAGTTTAATAGTATAGATCAGAATAATGAAAACGGATACAAAGTAAATGTGGTTGAAAGATGATGGAGCATCGGTTGGTGGGACAGCATCCGTTTGAATTCCCGTGAATTGACGTAATGCTCTTAAGAATGCAACCAAAATCACATTGTCAAGTTAAAAATGTGAAAAATTTATGTCGGAAACATTATAACATACGTCTTACATAGCGGCTATACTTTTCAAATTTTCATTTTTCTGTTATAAGAGAGGGGAACGAGCAAAGGAGGCGGCAATGATGGAACACCGAAAAACGTATATCCGCCATACCCTGCCCCATGAAAACAACGAAATTGTATTGGAAGGTCCTGTGACGCCATCCCACCTCCGTACCCTGCGGATGCATCCCGAGTTGGACGCTTTCCGCAAGCCGAAGGATCAGCACATGGCCTTAATTGAAATTGCAGGTCTTCCGGAAGGGCGTATTATTTTGGCTCGGGAAAACGATCTGATTATCGGATATGTGACTTTTCATTACCCCGATGAGATGGAGCGTTGGTCCCAGGGAAACATGACGGACCTGATCGAACTCGGCGCGATTGAAGTGGCCAATGAATACCGGTCGCTCAAAATCGGTTCCCGTATGATCTCCACCGCGTTTGAAGACGGCCAAATGGAAAAGTATATCGTTTTTACTACCGAGTACTATTGGCATTGGGACCTTAAGAGCAGCGGCTTATCCGTTTGGGATTACCGTAAAATGATGGAGCGGCTGATGCAAACCGTCGACATGGTTTGGTATGCTACCGACGATCCTGAAATCTGCTCCCACCCCGCTAACTGCCTGATGGTCCGGATCGGCAAGGAGGTCCCGATCGAATCCGAGGAACAGTTTGATCGAATCCGTTTCCAGCAGCGCTTCATGTACTGAATAATGACTCTAGAGGAAGGACGCGTGACGCCATGTCTGGAAACGCTTTATTTGTCCATCATGACAAATCGATGAATTACCGGTTTCATGATCATCATCCCTTTCATCCGATCCGGCTGCAGCTCACGCTGGACCTTTTGTCGGACATAGGGGCGCTTGATTCTTCGCAGAGGCTTTCGTCCCGGCCGGCTACAGACGAAGAATTGAACTGGGTCCATCAGCCGGCTTATATCGAAGCGGTCAAGGCCTTGAGCCAGACCTCCCCGGATCCGGACTGGATCGCCCGTGCCGAGCAATACGGCCTGATGGATGAGGATACGCCCTATTTTGCAGGTATGCACGAAGCTGCTTCCTATGTAACGGGGGGTACGATCACGGCCGTAGAAGCCGTCATGACCGGGAAATCCACCCACGCCCTGCATCTGGGCGGCGGTCTGCATCATGCACTATCCGCGAAAGCGGCCGGGTTTTGCGTATACAACGACGCCGCGGTAGCCATCGCCTACGCCAAACGGCATTTTAACGCCAGAGTGCTTTATGTAGATACGGACGTTCATCACGGGGACGGAGTGCAGTGGAGTTTCTACTCGGATCCGGATGTATGCACCTATTCTATTCATGAAACGGGCAAATATTTATTTCCGGGAACCGGATATGTCAATGAGAGAGGAGAACATCAAGGCTATGGGGCATGCTTAAACATCCCTCTCCAGCCTTATACCGAAGATGCGTCCTGGCTGGAATGCTTCGAGCAGTCTATCTCCCGCCTGACGGCTTACTTCAAGCCCGATCTCATCGTCAGCCTTCACGGCTGCGATGCACATGCGCTTGATCCGCTGAGCCATATGCATTGCAGTATGAATATCTATAACCGGATGCCGGCCATCCTGCATGAGTTAGCCCATACTTATTGTGAGGGACGATGGGTCGCCGTCGGTGGCGGCGGATACGACATGTGGCGGGTGGTTCCCCGCGCCTGGAGCCTGCTATGGCTCGAAATGAGCCATCATCCCCTGAAGCAGGGGCTAGATCGGAAAGACTCCTCCGAGACGCGGCTGCCTCAAACCTGGATCGATAAATGGCAGGGTCAAACGCAGTTGCCATTACCTACGGAATGGTTAGACGACTTGTCGCGATGGGAGGGAATTCCACGAAGAGAAGAGATCACAACAAAAAACCGCGAGAGTCTCGCGGTTGCGTTGCAGGATTATCCGGAGCTGTGATTTAGAGCGATTCGAAATGCCGGATCATATCCTCCACAATATCGAAGGAGCGCTTAGATGCAGCTACGGTAAATTCGGCAAAATTGGCATGAGCGGTCCCGTCCGCCTTGTCCGACATAGAGCGGAGAATAACATAAGGCACCGAGTTCGTATAACAAACTTGTGCGATTGAGGCACCTTCCATCTCAACACATGCCCCGCGCATGGTTTCGTGCAGCAGACGAACCGTCTCCGAATCGGCGATAAACTGATCGCCCGATAGCACCCTGCCGATCATGAAGCCATGTTCCTTGCACACGCGGGAGCAGGCTTCTTCGGCCAGCTTGATGAACCGGGGATCCGCAGGAAAGTCCGAGATTTCCTGGAAAGGAATGATCCCCCGATTGAAACCGAGCGGCGAGCAGTCCATATCGTGCTGCTGGCAAGAGGAGGAGATGACGATATCTCCGATATTAAGATCAGGGTTCAAAGCCCCCGCAACACCCGTGAACCACACCGCTCCGATCTTAAAATGATCGATCAGAATTTGCGTCGTAATTGCCGCGTTTACTTTCCCAACCCCGGATTTGCATATTACAACTTCCCTGTCGTGAAACCGGCCTTTTATAAAAGAAATCCCTGCATGCAGCACCTGCTTCTGATCTTCAACCTCTTGCAGAAGCAAGGCGATCTCCTCATCCATGGCTCCGATGATTCCAATGGTTGTCGGCACTCGTACTTCGCTCCTTTACTCTAAGAATATGAACTCGCCCAAATCGATTTCACTAGGTAAAACTTATAAAAAGCTCCTGCAAGAGGAGCTTTTTACCGTCATAACCTTTTTCATATATTTGTCTAATTTATCTCTCTATAATCAAAACCAGCCCTTAGATGTGGCTGACGGACAACCGCAAGATCGTTTCATGCGGCAGAATCACGCGCGGATTCTCCACTGTTTCTTTCTTCATCAGCTTGGTCAGGAGCCGCATAGCGACCGCGCCAAGATCGTACATCGGTTGCGCAACCGTGGTTAACTGAGGCCGTACCATGGATGCCATGCGAATATTATCAACGCTGATAATGGAGAAGTCATCCGGAACCTTAAGGCCTTCGTCCTGGATGCTATGGATCGCGCCGATTGCCATCTCATCCGTAGCCGAGAAAATAGCTGTCGGATGCTTCTTCAGCCCAAGGAAATACTTCATCGCTTCAACGCCGGATTCGTAACGATAATTCCCGATACGGACCAGGTCCTCATCGTACGGAATTCCCGCAGTTTCCAACGCGCGTTTATATCCTTGGAACCGGGCATACCCGTTAGCCGGATCCTGCAGCGTACCGCTGATCATGGCAATATGCCGGTGCCCGTGTCGTACCAGTGTGCTCACCGCATCAAATGCAGCGGCTTCATGATCGATATCGACCGAAGGAATCATCCCGTTCTCATCGCTAGTAGCACACAGAACAATCGGCACAGCCGACGTCTGGAATGCCTGAACGTGCTCTTCCGTCACTGTTCCGCCCATGAACAAGAGCCCGTCCACCTGCTTCTCAAGCAGGGTGTTGATGACGCGGATTTCTTTCTCCTTCTTCTTGTCGGCATTACATAAAATAATATTATAGTGGTACATGTTGGCGATGTCTTCGATGCCTCTTGCAATTTCCGCAAAGATTGAGTTTGAAATATCGGGGATTACTACTCCGACCGTGGTCGTCTTCTTGCTGGCAAGCCCTCTTGCCACCGCATTCGGACGATATCCCAAACGTTCAATCGCTTCATATACTTTCTTCCGGGTCTGCGGCTTCACGTTAGGATTGTTATTCACAACCCGGGAAACCGTAGCCATCGAGACGCCCGCTTCACGTGCCACATCGTAAATGGTAACCGTCACATTCTTCTCTCCATTGCCAATAGATTTTCAATCGTGTCCAACAAAAGTCCCTGCTGCTCAATTAAATTTATGATACGACAAAATAATACTTTGCGCAATGATAACGCTTCATTTTGCAAGAATTCCTTTTAATGCATTCGCGGTAATTCGGGAATGGGAAGTATGCCATACCGCCTGTCCGTCTTTAACCAAAAGCGCCTGAGGAGATTCGTGCTTAACGCCCAGCATATCCGCCGCCTCATTGGATACGTCGCGGTCTTCAACCACATAGATTAGCCCATATGTAATCTTCTCATTTGGAGCATTGTCGAGGTAATCCTTCAGCTCCCGGTGAGCCCCGGCACTAATCGGGCATCTTGTACTATGCTTGAACAACAGCAGCGGTTGATCCGCCGATTGCTCGAGTTCATAATGAAGATCCTCTTTAGAAGTTATTCTCTTCAATTCGGACATCCCGCATCCGTCCCCTTTCAGAAAATAATTTTCATTTTTTCTTAATCATATCTTACCAAAAAGGAGAAGCTAAAAACAACTTATTGCGACAAATTCATATCAAATTCATTTTATTTTGCGCTTAATGACTGATTCTTTTTTACAAATTTCGACAAAGGTGCCAGCCGGGCGGAAATTTCGTTCATCCAAGCGGAATCCTCCATTTTTTGTGCGCATCCATACAAATCCAGCAGCAAATTGATTCGTTCGTTGCAGCTATATTCCAGCAAAGCCTCAAATGCCGAAGGATCCAATTTGTCCGCTTGCGGGGACAGACCATATAATACGTCAGCCAATTCATTCATCTCGGTAAAATAAACGCGCACACTTTCTCCCTGGTCCTTCAATTGACGCAATAGATCAATTACATCCTCCTTAAAGGAAGGCAGTACTTCATAGTAATTGCATTCTTCACATTCTAGAATCGGAACCCGGTCGACCTGGAACTTATCTTCGAAAATAACCAGCCTGAAACCAAGGTTCAAATTTTGTCCGCAGCAGCAAAGCTTGCGCACAGGATCACCTCATTTAATCCTCAACATTTTAGTTTAATATAATTATCGCTATATAAGATGAACTGAAGAAGAGAATGTAGGCAAGGGAGTATTAATTCCCATAGTTCATCTTAAAGAAGAATTAACCATGCAGCAATATCATGAAAGAAAGTAGTATTTTTGATACAATTAAAATATTGAAAACGATTTTCGTCAAGAGTCACAAGAGACAGGAGGAGAGAGTTTTGAGACTAACTGGAAAAAAGGTAATTGCGTTGGTGGATGAAGAATTTGAAGATTTGGAGCTCTGGTACCCGATTTATCGCGTTCGGGAGGAAGGCGCCGAAGTCCATTTGGCAGGCTCGGAGAAAGGCAAAAAATACATCGGAAAATACGGGGTGCCCGCTGAGTCCGAAATTTCTTTCGAGGAAATCCGTGCCAGCGACTATGACGGGATTCTAGTTCCCGGGGGATGGGCTCCGGACAAGCTTCGTCGTTACGGAAAAGTATTGGAGATCGTGCGTGAGATGAATGATGCCAAGAAGCCGATCGGGCAAATCTGCCACGCCGGTTGGGTATTGATCTCGGCAGGCATCTTGAAGGGAGTCACGGTCACCTCAACACCGGGGATTCGTGACGATATGGAGAATGCGGGATCAATCTGGCAAGACAAACCCGTCGTTACCGACGGGCATATTATCTCGGCAAGACGTCCGCCGGATTTGCCGGAATACGGCAAAGCGTTCGTGGATGCTTTGGCCGCTGCATCAAAATAAAATCAGTAAAGGGGGTGTCCCAAAAGTCATCGTAGTGTAGTTGGCTGAAGGACACCCCCTTTCACCTGACCAAGCTCACTCCACTTTCACCATGTCGCTCTCTTCCCTGGGCTCACCAGACCGCTCACCGGACCGCTCACCGGACCACTATGTGAAGATTAACTGGAAAACCTACAGTTATTTCACGCGGTAGGCCAGGTTTGGACAAACTAACTGGAAAACCTACAGCTAATTTAGGCGTTTGCAGCGAAAAGAGCGGAAAGGATAAGAATTAACTGTAGGAAATA
>DJTQ01000124.1 GCA_002439285.1 Paenibacillaceae bacterium UBA6304 | reverse complement strand
CGGGAAGGCGCCGGCTTTGGCACAGACACAAATCTGGTAAATATTTACGATATGGCCGGTCTGGTGGAATCTCTGCCGCTCTTATCCAAGGATGAATTGGGATTGCGGATTATGGAGCTGGCGGCGGCGCGTTTGCCGGGAGCGGACAAATGACGTTCAAAGTTGCCAAAGTCATAGTTGATGTGCCGAGCCGGGAGACCGACCGGCCTTTTGACTATTTAATCCCGGAAGAGATGCGGGGATGGATTGAGGTAGGGAGCCGGGTTGGCGTTCCTTTTGGACGGAGAACGGTTCAGGGCTTTGTTCTGTCTCTGCAACGCGAATCGGAGATGGATCCGGCGCGGATGAAGCCGATCCAGGAATTGCTGGATCTCATGCCGCCGCTGCCGCCAGATCTCGTTAAAATGGCGGAGTGGATGAGCCAGAAATATGCCTGCAGCATGATCTCAGCCCTGCAAGCGATGATTCCCGCCGCGCTGAAAGGCAAGGCGGAACGTTATATATCCGTAGTTGAAGATGAGAACGGGCCGGATGTTTACGCCGAGGACGGCTCCGAGACTGAAGCGACCTCTTCGGAGGGTTTGTTTGCTGTACCGGAGCTGCTTACAGGGGAAGAAGAGGAGATCATTGCCTATGTCAAGGCAGCAGGCCAGGTGACGATGGACCATCTGAGCAAGCGTTTTTCAGAGCGTGCCGATGAACTTAAAGGTCTTATCCAGCGCGGTATTCTAACGGAAACGCAAATGATTAAAGATAAAGTTCGCAAAAAAACAGTGAAGACCGTGTCGGCGGCGGTGAGCGGTGAAGAAGCGGAGGAAGCGCTGAATTCTTTTAGCGCCCAGGCCAAGCGTCAGAAGGAAGTATTGCAATTTCTGCTCGAGGTTGGCGTTCCGTTATCTTTGCAAGAAGTGCTGTCTACATTGCGGGTAACTGCCGGAACGGTAAGCAAGCTGGCCGAAAAAGGCTTTGTGTTTATCGAGGATGTCGAAGTATTCCGCGATCCTTACCGTAATCGTCATTTCAAGGGTACCGATCCGCTGGAACGGACGGCGGAGCAGGAGGTCGTGTACGCGAAGGTAACCGAGGCTTTGGATGAACATCGTTATGGCGTGTTTTTGCTGCATGGCGTGACCGGCAGCGGTAAAACGGAGGTTTACCTGCAGACGATTGAACGTTGTATCTCGCTTGGGCGGCAGGCTATTGTATTGGTGCCGGAAATTTCGTTGACCCCGCAGATGGTGGAACGTTTTAAAGGCCGCTTCGGCGGGAAAGTAGCGGTTATGCATAGCCGCCTGTCTACCGGCGAGCGTTACGATGAATGGCGCAAAATTCGCGAAGGCCGGGTGCAGGTTGCGATCGGTGCGAGGTCCGCGGTGTTTGCTCCGTTCGCGGATTTAGGCCTGATCGTGATGGACGAAGAGCACGAGACTTCCTATAAGCAGGAGGAAACGCCAAAATATCATGCTCGGGATGTGGCGGTATACCGAGCACGTCAACATAAGGCGGCCGTGATTCTGGGTTCGGCTACCCCGTCGCTCGAGAGCTATTATGCTGCCAGATCGCAGGCGGACGACAACTTTGCCCCACTGATTCTGGAAATGAAACAGCGCCCTTCCGGTAGTCGTTTGCCTGGCGTAAATATCGTAGATATGCGCGAGGAACTGCGGGACGGTAATCGCTCGATGTTCAGCCGGGCGCTGCACGAAGGTATCGCTGCCCGGCTGGAACGGGGCGAGCAAACCGTGCTGTTCCTGAACCGCAGAGGACATTCTACCTTTGTGATGTGCCGGACCTGCGGGTATGTGGCAGGCTGTCCCGAATGCGATATTTCGCTAACTTACCACCAAAAGTCAAACAACCTGCGCTGTCATTACTGCGGCTATGCCGCTCCGGCTCCGTCGGTTTGCCCCGAGTGCGGCAGCGAGCATATCCGTTATTTCGGAACCGGTACGCAGCGGGTTGAGGGGGAATTGGCAAAGCTGTTCCCCGGAATCCGGGTCATCCGGATGGATGTCGACACGACGACGGAAAAAGGCTCGCACGAGAAACTGTTGCAGGCGTTCCGGGATAAAAAAGGCGATGTTCTGCTCGGAACGCAAATGGTTGCGAAAGGCCTGGATTTTCCCGATGTGACACTGGTCGGCGTTATTGCGGCCGACACGGCGTTGAATTTTCCGGATTTCCGTTCCGCGGAGAAAACGTTCCAGTTGCTCACCCAGGTGGCCGGACGTGCCGGGCGCCATCAGCTTCCCGGCGAAGTATTTATTCAGACCTACATGCCGGATCACTATTCGATTATCCATGCCAGCGGGCATGATTACGGCTCGTTCGTCCGGGAGGAGCTCAATCACCGCAGAGCGCTGCATTATCCTCCATATAGCCGTTTGATTCTGGTGACGCTGTCCCATGAAAAGCTGCCGCTACTGCTGCGAATGGCGGAGAATTTTGCCGGAGACTTACGGGCCAAAGCTCAGCGACTTGGCTGGTATGGCAACCTGGACCGGTTTGCGGCCGAGGCGCTCGATATCCTGGGACCCGTCGCATCGCCGATTCCTCGCATCAAGAACCGCTACCGGTTCCAATGCATGGTGAAGTACCGCGGCCCGCTCGACGCCGTCCGGCTGGTTCGGGAAACCGCAGCCGCGACGCTCGATAACCTGCGCGACGCTTCGCTGCAAATCAGTATCGACGTGGATCCGCAGATGTTGATGTAGGTTTGGTTTGGTTGGCTTGGATCGGATAGGCTCGGCTCTCGAGTTTGGTTCATTGGCCGGCATTGTGTGTGAGGGGTCTTGCGCTTGCTCATTGGAAATATCCAATGGGGAAAGCAGCTAATTACTCTAAATGAGATTTTCATTGGATATTTCCAATGAGATGATCGGTAAAACCTTTGATTTGGGCAAATCTCTAATATTTCATTGGATATTTCCATTCAAATATCGAATTAAGGGAGAATGAGCGCTTTTTAATTGGATATTTCCAATTACAAGAGATGCGGTAGGTTAGCAGAGGGTTACTTTTACAGAAGTAATTCGAATTCGAACTCGATTTAGAGCTAGTTGAGGAACCCCCATTACGTTTTTCTAAATAAGATATAGGAATAACTTTTTGAAAGATGGTGGATATTGTGGCCTTGAGAATTATAGTATTGGAACCCGATGAAGTGCTGCACCAGGTAGCGAAGGAAGTAAAAAAAATCACGCCAAATGTGAAAAAACTTTTGACTGATATGGCTGATACGATGTACGAGGCGGAAGGTGTCGGACTAGCTGCACCGCAAATTGGAATTCTTAAGCGGGTAATCGTGGTTGATGTCGGTGACGACAACGGGCTGATTGAGTTGATCAATCCGGAAATCGTCTCCAAGGACGGAGAACAATTCGGTCCTGAGGGCTGCCTCAGTATTCCGGGGTACCGCGGGGATGTGCGCCGCGCGCAAACGGTCACCGTCAAAGGTTTGGACCGCAATGGTAACGAGGTTACTTATACCGGATCCGATTTGCTTGCCAGAGCGTTTCAGCATGAAATCGACCATTTGAACGGTGTACTGTATACCGACATCGCAGAACATGTATATGAAATTCCCCCTGAGGAAGAAGAAAAGGAGTGATCTCTCCGTGAATATCGTTTTTATGGGAACTCCGGCATTTGCGGTTTCTTCGCTGGAGGCTTTGCTGAAGGAAGGATATCATGTGGTTGGAGTCGTGACACAGCCGGACCGCCCCCAAGGGCGGAAAAAAGTGCTCACCCCGACACCGGTGAAGGAGGCCGCCTTAAAACATGGTCTGCCGGTGCTGCAGCCGCAACGTATGCGTGCTCCGGAAGCGGTCGAAGAGTTGGCCGCGTTGAAGCCCGATCTTATTGTTACGGCAGCTTATGGACAAATTTTACCGAAGGCGGTGCTTGATCTGCCGAAATACGGATGCCTGAACGTCCACGGTTCTTTGCTGCCGAAATACCGCGGTGGAGCGCCGATTCAGCGTTCGATTATTAACGGGGAGCAGGAAACCGGTATCACGCTGATGTATATGGCCGAAGGCCTGGATACGGGCGACATGATCGCTAAATCGGTCGTTTCGATTGAAGACGAGGACACGGCGGGCTCTATTTTTGAAAAGCTAAGCGTCGCCGGTGCCGAGCTACTGATCGAGCAACTTCCGCTTATTGTGGACGGAAAGGCGGAGCGGATTCCGCAGAATGATGCCGAATCCACTTACGCTCCCAATCTGTCCCGTGAAGATGAGCGGATCGATTGGAACGCATCGTCGCGGGATATTTTCAACCGGGTACGGGGGTTGGTTCCTTTTTCGGGCGGATTTACGACTTGGGACGGAGAAGTGTTTAAGGTGTGGTCGGTTGCCAATCCTTCGCAAAGCGTGAAGGGGGCCTCATCCGGACAAGCTCCCGGTACGGTGCTGGAGCTGTCCTCTGACGGAATCGAAGTTAAAACGGGTGACGGGTCCGTGCTTCTGACCCGGGTGCAGCCTGCAGGCAAGAAGGCGATGGATGCGTCCGAATTTATCCGCGGTGGCGTGATGAAGAAAGGTACGGTCTTGTCATGAGCGCGGGCAAAGGCCCAGGCCAGCCACAGGGGAAAGGCCGTGGTGCCGGAAGCGGAGGGAGCTCCAAATCCGGTGATGCACGGGCGAAATCCGTTAGAGCGTCAGCCCGGGATACAGCGCTTCAAGTATTAACGGCGGTGGAGCAGGAAGGGGCCTACAGCAACCTGCTTCTGAACGGGGCGCTCCAAAAATCGGGTCTATCCGGCCCGGATGCAGGACTTGCAACGGAGCTCGTCTACGGGACTATTTCCCGGATGAATACGATCGATTATTTTTTGGAGCCGTTCATTGCTAAGGGTCTAGCCAAGCTTCAGCCATGGGTCCGGAATTTGCTAAGACTCAGCTTCTATCAGTTGTATTACCTGGATCGGATTCCGTCTCACGCTGCGGTTAATGAAGCGGTGAATATCGCAAAGCGCCGGGGACATCAAGGAATTTCGGGAATGGTGAACGGGGTGCTGCGAAATGTGCTGCGTAGGAAGGTAGAGTTGGTGCTGCCGGAGAATTTGCCGCCGGTGAAGCGGATTGCTTTGGAGCATTCCCATCCGGAATGGCTGGTTGCCCAGTGGGTGAAGCAGTACGGCGAAGAGACGGCGGAGGCCATCTGCCGTGCCA
>DJTQ01000125.1 GCA_002439285.1 Paenibacillaceae bacterium UBA6304 | reverse complement strand
CATCCAGGCGAGTACCACGGCCTGGGTGGCGCGTAAGCTCGGTTTGGAAATCAAAGAAGCGGCGGCAAAGCCTTAGGGCCTTGCGGGAAACTTCTTTTGTTGTGTGCAATTCCTCAGATTAATACGTACGCACAGGAGCCCGCCGGTAAAGCAACCATCCAATCCCGATCAGAATGGCGGCCATGCCCAGGAATAGATGGGATACCGTCCAGCCGGACCATCCGGGCGCTGTCAGTTCAAAGTTTTCCGCGAAATCCAAATCCCCGGGACTAAGATTTAAAACCAGTACAAAAACAGCGATCATAATCAAGCCGGGGAGTGTTCCGAACCGGTAGAACACGGTGCCGAGCAGGGTGAACAAAAACATATCGAACAGGTAAAATGTAAATTGGGAATACCATAAGGGAAAGAACGCCGGGATGCTATCTTCAACAGTAACTCCTAAAAGCGTCGTCACCTGGTATCCTCCATAGACAACGATGTTCTGCATCAAGGCCATGGCGGCGCATAAAAGAGCTGACGTTCCGATCAAGTTGAGATAAAACTTTTGCCGGGGAATCCCGAAGCTCATTAACAGAGGAAAGCTGTTCGTTGCCATCAAAATGCCGCAAACCAGAAGGTAGATGGCAATGGCTCCATAGTTGGCTGAGAATAAGAAGCTGTTAGAGGAGTTCGTAATTTCAGGAAAATAACGCATGACCACCACTTGAGCGATATCTACCAGCAATAGGATAGACCAAAAATACGCCAGCGGTTTGAAGTTATCTAACCAATGGAAGCGCAGCATCTTACGAGAAGTTTCCATTATTGTATTCCTCCGAATTAGAATTCCCTTTGCGGGTCAAATAGACGAACAATTTTTGCAGCGGAACCGGGCCGATTTTGATACCCTGGCGTTCCAGATCGTCTCTGTTCTCCAATTCCCCATACCAGACGAGCACGGTCGTTCCGACCAGCGATTCTTCATGAAGTACGCGTGGGTCGGAGGCCAGGCCCTGCAGCAACGACGTATCTCCCTGAAGATAATGTGCCTGTTCCACAAACTCATCTTTATCCATATGGGAGGTTACGACTCCTTGTTCCAACAGCGTTATATACTGAAACAGATTGGCGGATTCATCAATCAGATGGGTCGACAGGATCATCGTACGCTGGCGTTCGCCACAATCGGCAATCATCAATTCGTAGAAGGTCTCCCTCATATCGGCGTCGAGCCCCAGGGTAGGTTCGTCAAACAAGGTCAGTGGAGCACGGCTGGCCAGCCCTTTTACGATACCCACCATCGATTGCATGCCTCTGGACAGTTGTTTATATTTCTTATTGCCGGGCAGACGGAATTTTTGCAGCAGCTCTGCTGCGAGTTTCTCATCCCAGGCCGGCAGCAGCAGCGAACAATAGTTGATTAGATCTTTGACTTTATAATCTGCCCAGGAACGCTCATCCGATTTGACCAGGCAAATGTTCGGAGCGACCGAGGGGTTGTCGTGGAGGGGTTGCCCGTCGTACAGAACTTGCCCTTGGCTCGGGTAGATCAGCCCGGAGATAATGTGGAGCAGGGTTGTTTTGCCGGCACCGTTAGCTCCAAGGAGTCCATGAACGGCTCCCTCTTCAAAAACCGTGGTTGCATTACGGACAGCTTGGGATTTGCCGTAGTTTTTAGCAATTTGGCGGCATTCCATAATTGGATTCACAACAGTCTCTCCTCTCTTCAACGTTAATCGGCAGCTTCTGCCTTTTGAATCATTTCCGTGACCTGCCCAGGCGATATGCCCAATTTGGCCGCCTCGCGCAGCATGCTCACGATATACTGGTCAAAAAATTGCTGCTTCCGCTTCTCTACCAAAGCCGCTTTCGCTCCCGATGCAACAAACATGCCAATCCCCCTTTTCTTGTACAAAATCTCCTGATCCACCAGCAAATTAACGCCTTTAGCCGCAGTAGCCGGGTTGATCTGATAAAAGGCCGCAAATTGGTTGGTAGAAGGCACCTGGTTTTCTTCAGGCAATCTTCCTTCAATAATGTCATCTTCGATCTTCTCTGCAATCTGCTGAAAAATAGGGCGTCCATCGTCGCTCAATACAGCCATTTCCTCACCACCACATTGGTTAATTACTTATGTAACTAACCATACAACCAAGGGGATTAATTGTCAATAGGCCGGATAGACGTTACTATAAAATAAAAAAAGCAGCCGGCTGATCCGGCTGCTACATAAACAAAGTAATCCATCTCTATAAGGATAGTACTTCAGCGAGATTTTCTTTGATCCCCGTAAACCATTCCATCGTTTCCTTACTTAGCTCGGATTTTTCGCCGAAGACAAGGCAGGTTTCCCGGCGAGTCTGTTCCAGCTCTTTCATCGGTACGGAGACAAGATCGTTGTCCTTCAGCAATTGCTTGCGCAGATAAGACTTTGGCAGCAGGGCCGCTGCCTTGCAAGTGGGAAGCAGACGCACGATGGCCTCAAAGGAATCGATCTCCATGCGGATGTCGGGAATGATTCCATAGCGGCCGAAGAGGTCGTCGATCAGTTTGCGGTACCACGTACCTTTCGAAAAAATGATCATGGACCGGCCGCTCAGATCCTCCATTTCCGCATGACGGTTTCCGGCTAATTCATGTCCACGGGGAACGACCAGTTCCAAATGGTCTTGAAACAGGGGGATGCATCTGATTCCGGTTTCACTGATCGAGGAGGCGATAACCCCGATATCGACTTTGCGGTCACGGACATAGGAGACGATTTCATGGGTTTTCCCTGTAACGAGCTTAAGTTCTATGTCCGGAAATTTCTTCATCAGCGCCGTGACCAGCGGTGGTAGTGTCGTTTGGATTGTAGTAAGACTGGCGCCAAGCGTAACCACGCTGCGTTCGCTGGCCTTGAACCGGGAGACGGATTGCAGGAAGTTCTGATGGCGCTGCCGCTGCTCCAGAGCATAGATATAAGCTTCATGTCCGACGCGTGTGAGCTCCAACCGCTTTCCTTTTCGCGAGAATAGGGAGACGCCCCATTCCTCCTCCAGCTTGGCTATTTTTCTGGATAGGGCGGGTTGTGACAAATTAAGCAGCTTGGAAGCCTTGTTTAAACTAGATTGTTCTACAACCGTAGTAAACACGAGCAGGTCTTCAATCATTCCCGTGACCAACCTTCCTTATGTCAATTTGTTATAAGTATTAATAAGTATATTGCAATTCCATTATAAGATAAAAAGGAGTAACATGAAAAGGGACACAAGATGTTCACATGTTACTTTTGTAACAAGGGGATTAGACCGCGGTTTTGTGTAATTTATCATATACGTTCAGCGGTCGATATTTGTTGAATAATAGAATATAAGAGGAACGATGGAAACGGAAAGGGGCACATGGACTTATGAAAGGGTTTTATTCCAGAAAACTGCACTCGCTTCTGGGTGTCATCCCGCTCGGTTTTTTTATTCTGGAACACATGATTACGAATTTTTCCGCGGTTGAAGGAGGAAGCCAAGGGTTTAAGGACAGCGTCGCTCTGCTCAATAGCTTGCCACTGGTTATCGTGCTTGAAATTTTCGGGATTTGGCTGCCGCTGCTGTATCATGGCGTTTACGGCATGTATATCGCTTTTCAGGCGAAGCCGAACAACACGCGGTTCAAGAATGAACGCAATTTACGCTATTTGCTTCAGCGGATTACGGGGGTACTCGTCTTTGCATTCGTAATCTGGCATCTCTACGAGACCCGCTTGCAGGTCGCTCTTGGTAATGTAACGCATGAAGAACTCGGCGGGGTAATGCACGATATCGTGATGAATCCGGTTTTCTTCATTTTATATCTGATTGGAGTTATCTCGGCGGCATTCCATTTTTCCAACGGGCTGTGGTCCTTCCTGGTCAGTTGGGGCATCACGGTCGGTCCGCGCGCACAACGGGTTTCTTCCTATATCTGCATGACTATGTTCGCCATTGTTGCGGTGCTGTTCACTTGGTCGCTGTTTGCCTTCCGGGGCGTGGAATTCCAGGCGGAAGGGACGGCATTACTGGAGACGATTCGGGTATTCGTAGGGTAATCGCTGCATAACACATTTCATGAGAGTTCAAAGTCGATTTTTGAACAACCTCTTTTAGGAGTTGAAGATAGAAATGGCTAAACAAAGCGTAATTATTGTCGGCGGCGGTCTGGCCGGCCTGATGGCTACGATCAAATCGGCGGAAGCCGGGGTACAGGTGCATCTGTTCTCGCTCGTTCCGGTGAAGAGATCCCACTCCGTCTGCGCGCAGGGCGGCATTAATGGTGCCGTTAATACAAAAGGCGAAGGCGACTCCCCTTGGGAGCATTTCGATGACACGGTATACGGCGGGGACTTCCTGGCGAACCAGCCGCCGGTTAAGGCGATGTGCGAGGCGGCGCCGGGGATCATCCATCTGATGGACCGGATGGGGGTCATGTTTAACCGGACGCCGGAAGGATTGCTCGATTTCCGCCGGTTTGGCGGTACGAAACGCCACCGGACGGCCTTTGCCGGTGCGACGACGGGACAACAGTTGCTCTATGCTCTGGATGAACAGGTACGCCGCTATGAAGCGGAAGGTCTGGTCACCAAATACGAGAACTGGGAGTTCCTGTCTGCCGTTCTCGACGATGAGGGAGTCTGCCGCGGCATTTGTGCGCAAAACTTACGCTCGATGGAAATCGTTACTTTCGCATCGGATGCGGTGATTCTGGCATCGGGCGGACCGGGTATTATTTTCGGCAAAACGACGAATTCGGTAATCAACACAGGGACCGCCGCAAGTGCGGTGTATCAGCAGGGCGTCAATTATGCGAACGGCGAGTTCATCCAAATTCACCCTACGGCGATTCCCGGGGACGACAAGCTGCGGCTGATGTCTGAATCCGCGCGCGGGGAAGGCGGACGGATCTGGACGTATAAGGACGGCAAGCCATGGTACTTCCTGGAGGAGAAATATCCGGCATACGGCAACTTGGTGCCGCGGGATATTGCGACCCGGGAAATCTTCAGCGTCTGCGTCGATATGAAGCTGGGGATTAACGGGGAGAACATGGTGTATCTCGATCTGTCTCACAAAGACCCGAAAGAGCTCGACGTGAAGCTCGGCGGTATTATTGAGATCTATGAGAAATTTATGGGCGACGACCCTCGCAAAATCCCGATGAAGATCTTCCCGGCGGTCCATTATTCCATGGGCGGCATGTGGGTCGATTACAATCAGATGACGAACATTCCGGGCCTGTTTGCGGCAGGGGAATGCGAATATCAATATCACGGCGCGAACCGGCTAGGGGCTAACTCCTTGGTTTCCGCGATCTATGGCGGGATGGTGGCCGGACCGAAAGCGGTGGAATACATCCGCGGCCTGAAAAAATCGGCGGAGGATCTTAGCCCGCAGGTTTATGAGAACTACCGTAAAGCGCAGGAAGATAAGTACGAAGGTTTGCTGGCCATGAACGGGACGGAGAACCCGTATGTGCTGCATAAGGAGCTTGGCGAATGGATGACGGCCAACATGACCGTCGTTCGCCAGAACAGTAAGCTGGAAGCGACGATCAGCAAGATCAAGGAACTGAAGCAGCGCTACAAGAATATCAACATTAACGATACGTCCCGGTGGAACAACGCCGGCGCCGCGTTTACCCGCCAGTTGTGGAACATGTTGGAGCTGTCCGAAGCGATGACGCTCGGCGCGCTGCTTCGTAACGAGAGTCGGGGAGCCCACTATAAACCGGACTTCCCGAATCGGAATGACGAGGAATTCCTGAAGACAACCAAGGCGACGTGGACGCCTGACGGTCCGCAGATTTCTTATGAAGATGTGGACGTCTCTTTGATCCCGCCGCGGGTTCGCGATTATTCGAAGGACAAATAGGGGGGAGAGACTATGGCAACAGCGGATACGAAATTAACGGCGAAAAAAGTGAAATTTGTTGTTACGCGCCAGGATGATCCCAAGTCGGCTTCTTACACGGAAGAGTTTGAGCTGGATTACCGTCCGGGCATGAATGTCATCAGCGCTTTGATGGAAATACAGCGGAATCCGGTCAATTTGAAAGGCGAGAACACATCTGCGGTGTGCTGGGAGTCCAACTGTTTGGAGGAAGTGTGCGGCGCCTGCTCGATGACGATCAATGGCAAGCCGCGCCAGGCTTGTGCTGCACTGATCGACAATTTGGAGCAGCCGATCCGCGTCGAGCCGATGCGGACGTTCCCTGTCGTGCGCGACCTGGTCATCGACCGTTCGCGGATGTTCAGTGCGCTGAAGCGCGTCAAAGCCTGGATTCCGATCGACGGCACGTACGATCTTGGGCCAGGCCCGCGGATGGCGGAGAAGAAGCGCCAATGGGCTTACGAGTTGTCCAAGTGCATGACTTGCGGTGTCTGCTTAGAAGCGTGCCCTAACGTCAACGAGAAGACCGATTTCATGGGGCCTGCGGCGATTTCCCAGGTGCGTTTGTTCAACGCGCATCCTACTGGCGAAATGAACGCTGAGGAACGCCTGGAGGCGCTGATGGAAGAAGGCGGCATCGAGGGCTGCGGCAACTCGCAGAACTGCGTCCGCGCTTGCCCTAAGGGCATTCCGCTGACCACTTCCATCGCCGAAATGAACAAGGCGACCAGCAAGCACATGTTCAAACGCTGGCTGGGCGTGTAACATTTGAGTAGCATCGTGGAAACTGATAGAAACCGGGCGAATGAGCCCGGTTTTTTTGTGGTTTTCCGTGCCTACCTATGCCTACCCGTGGCTATCCGCGCGTATTAGTGCCTACCTGTGTCTACCCGTGGCTATCCGCGCGTACCCGTGCCTAACCATGCGTACCCTGCGTATTCGTACGTATTCTTTGTGTAAACTGTGCGTGACTCATGCGCCACGGGGTCCCCCATCACTCCATTGGAAATTTCCAATGGGATTTGGCGAGAATAGGGTGTTTTTGCAATTTGATTGGAAATATCCAATGAGAATAGGCTGATTTAGCGGAAAGAGAGCATTTTCGGCTGTTTTAGTTGGATATTTCCAATCAAAACACAAATGATAGCGTCAAGATGATTTCTCATTGGAAATATCCAATGGGGAGCGCGCTCCTAAGTAAATTGGGCATAAAAGCAAAAGTGTCGTATCTAGTAACAGGTAGAAGTCATCACAATATTTGAACTTACAAGTAATCGAGATGCCGAACAATCCCCACCAAGCACCGCACCAGCAGAATATAGCCAACTAACGTCCACCACCAAACTCAGCAACAGCAGAATTAGCCAACTAACGTCCACCACCAACCTCAGCAACAGCAGGATTTAGCCAACTAACGTCCACCACCAAACTCAGCAACAGCAGAATTAGCCAACTAACGTCCACCACCAACCTCAGCAACAGCAGGAATTAGCCAACTAACAGTCAACCACCAAACTCAGCAACAGCAGAATATAGCCAACAACCAATCCACCAAGCACAGCAACAGCAGAATTAGCCAACTAACGTCTACACAGCCAAGCCCAGCACATATAGGTTCCAGCGAATACCGAATACCTGTGCTCAGGCGGGATTTGATCAGACACAAATAAATTTTTCAACTTTATGTTGCCGAATTCCTGGGGAGTATGCTAATATGACGGTGTGATTGAAAACGTTACCGAAAAGGTTGCCGGACACGTTTTCGGAATCGTTTCCGAAAACGAACCGGAAATATTGGGAAGCGCATTCATTTCGCAATGTCATTCGAATTCATTCGAGGGGGAAAGTACAAATGAAAGTTAGAAAGCTATGGAGTCTGGTGCTTGCTTTAACATTGGTTGCCGGTTTGGCTGTAGGCTGTGGCAACGGCAACAAAAACGAAGAATCCAAGGTGAATAATTCGGGAACCAATGAAGCTTCCGAGCCGGCCAAAAAAGCCGAAGAAATTTACTTCCTGAACTTCAAACCGGAAATCGCTGAGATTTATGAGAAGATCGCGAAGGATTATGAAGCGGAAACTGGAGTTAAGGTTAAAGTCGTAACTGCAGCTGCGGGAACTTACGAAACCACGCTGAAATCCGAAATCGCGAAATCCGATGCTCCGACGATTTTCCAAATCAACGGACCGGTGGGTTATCAAAACTGGAAAGACTACTCGCTCGATTTGAAAGATACTAAACTTTACAGCTACTTGTCCGACCAAAGCCTGGCCGTAACCAACGAAGGCGGCGTTTACGGGATTCCATACGTTGTTGAAGGCTACGGGATTATTTACAACGATGCTGTGATGAAAAAATATTTTGAGCTGTCGGATAAAGCCGTTTCGGTATCCTCGATGGCCGACGTCAAAAACTTCGATACTTTAAAAGCGGTTGTTGAAGATATGACGGCGAAAAAAGATCAATTGGGCATTAAGGGCGTCTTCTCCTCCACTTCACTGGCTGCAGGCGAACAATGGAGATGGCAAACTCACTTAGCCAACATGCCTTTGTACTATGAGTTCAAAGATAACAAGGAATTTGATAATACAGTATTGGCTGGTCTTGCTTCGAATGAAGTCGAATTCAAATACAACCCGAACTTCAAAAACATTTTTGACCTGTACATCAACAACTCGGTTACTAAAGGCGCTCTGCTGGGAAGCAAATCCGTAACCGACTCCATGGCCGAGTTCGCGCTGGGTCAATCCGCAATGGTTCAAAACGGAAACTGGGGCTGGTCCCAAATCAACGAAGTTGAAGGTAACGTCGTAAAGGCGGAAGATATCAAGTTCCTGCCGATTTACACCGGGGTAGCTGGCGAAGAGAGCCAAGGCTTGGCCATCGGTACGGAAAACTATCTCTCGATCAACAGCAAGGTATCGCCTGAGAAACAACAAGCTTCGATCGCTTTCCTGGAATGGCTGTTCTCCAGTGACAAAGGTAAAGCTTATGTAACGAACGAGCTTGGATTCATCGCACCATTCAATACCTTCAATGAAAACGAAAAACCTGCCGATCCATTGGCTAAAGAAGTGACCAACTGGATGGCCAAAGACGGTATCGTATCCGTACCTTGGACGTTCGCCGCATTCCCTAGCGAAGAGTTCAAGAACGTATTTGGCGACGCATTGCTGCAATATGCTCAAGGCAACAAAACTTGGGATGAAGTTGTAACAATCTTCAAAGACAGCTGGAAAACCGAAAAAGCCAAATAATCAGTTAGCTCCTCTAAGTCACGGTGTACCGGCCGGTGCGCCGTGGCGTTATTTATAACCGGTGAGTGCGGAAAATTTCGGACTCACCATTTTTTTAATCCTGGGTAAGGAGAAGAACACCATGCAAAAATCGATAAAAAAATACTTCGCCCTTTTTGCATTACCGACTATCCTGGCGTTTACCGTGATTTTCATCATTCCGTTTCTTCTGGGTGTGTATTTGTCTTTTACGGAATTCACTACTGTTACCGACGCCAAATGGGTGGGTTTAAGCAATTATGTCAAAGCTTTCTCCAATAAAGAATTTTTGAACGCATTATGGTTTACCGTTCAATTCACTGTGGTTTCAGTAGTTACGATCAATGTGTTTGCTTTTCTCTTGGCGTTGATGCTGACCCGGGGGAAGAAAGGTACCAATTTGTTCCGAACCATTTTCTTTATGCCAAACTTGATTGGCGGGATCGTGCTCGGATATATTTGGCAGCTCATTCTTAACGGCATTCTGATTAAATTTGATGTTACTTTGACGTTTAGTGCCAAGTACGGCTTTTGGGGATTGATTGTTCTTATGAATTGGCAATTAATCGGGTATATGATGATCATCTATATCGCAGGTATTCAGAACGTGTCGAAAGATGTAATTGAAGCCGCGAAAATAGACGGAAGCACCCGTTTCGGTATATTGCGGAATGTGACCATCCCTC
>DJTQ01000126.1:1765-4455 GCA_002439285.1 Paenibacillaceae bacterium UBA6304 | reverse complement strand
TCTCCACCAGAATATCTTCTTTTAAAGTAAGCGACTTATGTTTCCGGGCGAAAATCATCGGTACTCCCAGTTCCAAAGATGTCATGATGGCCGGGGCAATTCCCGACGATTCGATCGTCAGCACCTTGGTAATTCCTTCGCCGGCAAATCTTCGGGCAAACTCGCTTCCGACTTCCCTCATTAGTACCGGATCCATCTGGTGATTTAGGAAAGAATCCACTTTAAGCACATGATCACCGAGCACGATCCCCTCTGTCATCACTTTGTCTCTCAACAATTTCATTTGCCGTCTCCTCCTCGTGTTGTCACATCAAGCTATCGTCAAAAACCGGGTGCATAGCATGAAAAAGCCCATTTCCTTTATTGGAAAATGGACTGAAAAAGGCAAAAACAGGCTTCGTAGTGCTGTCTCCAGCAAAGCTGCCTAGGACAAGCATCAGCTCTAACGTCAAGCAGCCGCAAAACCATGGTTTTCGCCCGTAGTCCGATCATTCCGGTGATCAGGTAGAGACATGCAGGCCTATTCCTGCACATATACGAGAAAATATATGAAAAAAATGTCGATTTTCATGCAACGTTAGAAGTATAACGCAAACATGCTCGGGAAATAAAGAGGAAATTTTTTTTCGATAACACTATACCGATTAAATCGGTCTAGAATCTCCTTGAAGGAAATTACCCAGCAGCGAACGTAGTTCCGTATCTTCCTTGTAACTCTTTTCTCCGGTGTCAAGGCGCCGCACCCTTATTTTACTGTAATCCGCCCTAGGCTCTACAGGCACAAACACCAGATTATCCCTGTCTTCCAGACGGAGCTTATACCCCATTTCTTCGAACATTCCCAGAAAGTCGCTTTCGGATGGCATCTGCCCTTCCTTCAAGAAGATCAAACCTCTTAATTCTTTGATTTCGTGAGGATGATGTACCTCAAAGTGAACAATGCATTCCATGGTTGATGCTCTCCTTTCGCAAATCCGAATTCTTAACCTAAGCGTTCCCCTGCAAGCGTCGCCTCATCCTGAAGACTCCTTGAGTAGCAAACGCAAGCGGCACGGTTCCAGAGAATGACCTCTGCTCCCCGTGCCGCGGTAAACCGCGCCTAACTCTTACTACGGATCATACCGCAGTTTGCAGGCGCCACTTATTACAACTTAGTGAATCTTTCCAATATACTGCAATTAGAATTGCTCAGATCCGCAGTGCGGGCACCATTTCGTCCCCTTAACCAATGCGGCGGTGCAAATTTGGCAATCTGTCGTCGGGATTCCTGTCTCCTTCGAGGAAGCGACCTGATCGTCCGGCTTCTCTACATCTTCTTTCCATGTACGAATGCGGCGGTCCAATTCCTCCTGACGCTCCCGTTCCCGTTCCAGTTCGCGCAAGCGCCGTTCATCAAGCTCCTGGTCCACCTGCGGCTCCTGCGGCTCTCTGTAGATGATAGTATCATCTGTTATAGGCCCCTCATACAGAGGAAGCGGATTACCTTGCGCCTGGGTTTCCTTGACCGGCTCCGGGTCTCTTACAGGCTCCCTTTCGGATTCATTCATCCGGCTCGCCGGAGCGGGCTTCGGCTTCTCCAACCTATGACCGCAGTATTGGCAGAACAGCGCGTCCTCCGTAATCGCCTTACCGCAGGCCCCGCATAAGCGTTCATTTTTTAATTCAGCGATTTTGGCGCGGACTTCATCCCGCTCTTCCGACAGCAGATCACAGGTTTTGGCTAACTCCACCATTTCCTTTTCTGCATTTGACATATCTTTATGGGAATATCCTTCATAGAAAGCCTCGCCCATTCTTTGAAAATAAAGGTCCATCTCACGTTCGATATTCGAAATTTGTGTGTTTAGACGCCCGATTTCCACGGCGTTTTGCGCGCGGTCGGTCACTTTCCCAGCACCGTCTCTAATTCGCTGTAAAAAATTCATGACTGAAATCCTCCCATTCATTTGCTTCCTCTTAAGATTATCCGCAAGGAAGCTCTCCATCCTACTAAATAGATTAAACCGTTAGTATGAATATGAATTCTAGAAGTTATCATAACAGATTTATGGCATCTGTGAAAATCAGCCCTTTGATTCACCGGAATGGGCTTCGTGTAAAAAGGAGTAAACAACATCGCAACCAAGAAAGGAGGAATCAGCAAGTGGCTATCCCTAGGACCCCGTACTATGTGTCCGTTACACACCGGCTTATTCAGGAAACACCGAACGATTCTACGGAATTCGAAGTACTCCTCGATGAAGAAGACCTGGCGCAACTTAAGGACAAAATCGCCGGATTGGACGACGAGGACGAATATACCTTCAAACGTGCACCCGTTCCCTACAAGTCCGCAGATCATGATGAGGCACCGAATCAATTCAACCAACGGCTGACCGAGCTCTACGTGTTCCTTTACCGCGCCGGAAGTGAACGAACCCGCAAGGCCATCATGGAAATGGGCGTGCTGAACAACCTGTCCAATATGGATTATAACGATCCCGGATATGGCGGAGGCTCACCCTTGAACAAATAATGTACAGCGGCTTGGATCAAGAAAGCTGTCTTGGGGTACCGGATGACCGGTCCAGGGACGGCTTTTTTGTTGGGCTATGCGCTGGAGGAACTGCCGGTCAACGAGAGTGGGGGCTGGGTGGTGGGAGTTGTTGGGTGCTGAGAGTTGCTGGGTCTGAGGAGTTGCTGCGTGCTGA
>DJTQ01000126.1:0-1418 GCA_002439285.1 Paenibacillaceae bacterium UBA6304 | reverse complement strand
GTTGCTGCGTGCTGAGGAGTTGGGACAAATAACTGGAAAAACTCCAGTTATTTTTATAAAAAGGTGACTTTCTCTTGATTTAACTGGAAAACCTGCATCTAATTTTACGTTTCTCGAACCCACCTTTCTTTTTAAGCAAAGTTAACTGTAGGTTATCCATCTAATTCCTCACACAGTTTAAAGGTCACTGAATTAGCTGCAGGAAATCCAGTTAATTTTGTTCTTCCCCTGAATCTTATTTTGATATCTACAAGCTGTACACGTTACAATAAGAGAAGATAAGGAATAACAATTGAAATGGGAGTAGATCAGACTGAGTACGTCAAACGAGGGTAACAAAGATTCCCTGCTGAACCAGTTGGATTTAAGAGAACTGTACCGGTGGGAGATCGGTGATGACGAGTTGCGCAAGCTGGAGGAATGGAAGAAGCTTCCGATCCTGTATCAGCTAGCCCTGGATGAATTAAAAAACAAGATCAAGCTGATTCAGAGCGAATGGAAAATCCATAACGGATACAGTCCGATAGAGCATATCAAAACTCGGATCAAGGAGCCCCGGAGCATCCTGGATAAATTGGAGCGCAAAGGGCTGGAGCTGAATGTAGACAGTATGGTGAATAAAATCCATGATATCGCAGGTATGCGGATCGTATTTTCATTTGCACAGGACATTTACAGTTTGCTGGAACATCTCCGCCAACGCGAAGATATTCGAATCCTAGAGATTAAAGATTACATTAAAAATCCGAAGCCAAACGGTTACCAAAGTCTGCATGTGATCGTTGCCGTTCCGCTTACTCTGTTCGAAGGGCAGCGCTGGATGAAGGTGGAGATTCAGATGCGTACGCTTGCTATGGACTTCTGGGCCAGCATGGAGCATATTCTATTCTACAAATATGAAAAGCAGGTGCCGTCCCATGTCATCAGGGAGCTGACTGAAGCCGCCAAAGCGGCGGATGCCCTGGACAAGAAAATGCACGGGCTCCGCAAGGAAATCATGGGAGCCGCCGGAGCCGCGCTCCCTCAATAACAAAGAGCTGCCCTGCGCCGGGTCGAACGGCGGCAGGGGCAGCTCTTTGGTCTGGCTGCGGCGCGATCAGCCGCAGGAATAAACAAGCCGCCCGCTCAGCGCGGCGGCTTGTTTTGCTGCGCAGCGGCGAGTTCCGCCGCGCGCTCCATGACCCGGCCGGCGACCAAGGCCAAACCCTTGGCCGCACCGAAAACGCCGGGCAGCAGCGCTGCCCACGGGGCCGAATCGGGCCCCGGCTCGCGGCGGCCGGGTTCCACGGCGCGTGGGCGGCCCTTTGGCGGGGTAGCCGGGTCCCCTGCTGCCGCAGGGACCCGAAGCTCCCGCAGGGCCGCCTTCACATCGTGGAACTGCGGCCCGGGCTGGTGCAACCGCCCCTGCCCGGCCAGCT
>DJTQ01000435.1 GCA_002439285.1 Paenibacillaceae bacterium UBA6304 | reverse complement strand
ATGATTTCATTTTAACGAAAGACGGAAGACCTTTGCGTCTCTACTTTCGAGCCATATGGCAAGGCCGGGAAGGTGTCCCGGCCTTTTTTTGCGTTACGGTAACGAAATTTAGTTATCACCCCGAAAGCAATGGTACTTTCGCAGGTGTCCATTTTAAGGACGATTTAAAGTCGTTGTCTTTTAATCAAGCGGAACCTAACATGGAGTTGTAAACAGGTATGTATATTCGTATCAGCATCCATCGACTAAAAGAGGTGAATGGAATGAAAACGATAGGCGAGCTGGAGAACAGGCTGAGCACGCCCTCCGACCGGTTGATCCGTGATCTTGCCGGACTGGACGGTGACATTCTTGTGCTAGGAGTCGGGGGCAAGATGGGACCGAGTCTGGCAAAGCTTGCACAGCGGGGTATCCGGGAGGCCGGCAAAAATACGAAGGTCATCGGGGTTTCTCGATTCTCGGCGGGAACGCTGCAAGAGGAGTTGGAGGCCGAAGGCATTGAGACGATCGCGGCCGATTTATTGGATGAAGAGGCATTGTCCGGGCTACCGACTGCTCCTAATGTGATTTATATGGCGGGAAATAAATTCGGCACGACAGGCAGAGAGTATTTTACGTGGGCGATGAACGCCTATTTACCGGGACGGGTGGCCGAGAAATTTAAAGATTCACGAATCGTGGCTTTCTCCTCCGGCAATATTTATCCGTTCGCGAAAGTTGCTCTTGGAGGCGCTTCCGAAGAGACGCCGCCTTCACCGGTAGGCGAATACGCACAATCTTGTCTTGGCCGGGAGCGGGTGTTTGAATATTTTTCGCGCAAAAACGGGACTCCGCTGCTGAATTTCCGATTGAATTATGCGATTGATATGCGCTATGGAATATTGCATGAGGTGGCTACGGCCGTTAAAGAAGGCAAGCCGATCGATTTAAACATGGGGCTCGTAAACGTCATCTGGCAAGGCGACGCAAATGAGATGGCGATCCGTTCGCTACTGCATTGCAGCTCGCCGCCGGTGACGCTTAATGTAACCGGTCCGGAAGCGGTGTCGGTCAGATGGCTGGCCGAACGTTTCGGCGATGCCTTCGGAACGAAACCGGTATTCACCGGGGAAGAAGGCTCTACGGCTCTGCTCAGCAACGCCTCAAATAGTCATCGCCTCCTAGGCTATCCAAGTGTTCCGCTGAGGCAAATGATGCAGTGGACGGTGGAATGGGTCCTGGCCGGTGGGGCGACATTAGGCAAACCGACGCATTTTCAAGAGCGGGAGGGTGCTTTTTAATGAAAGAGGCCAAGCAATTAGCGCGTGAAGCCGAGGAGTTGCTTCGGCGAGGGACCGTAATTCCGGCTCATCCGCTGGCCCTAAATGCCGCGCGCGAGCTGGATGAGGCGAGACAGAGGGCGTTGACCCGGTATTACATCGCTTCCGGAGCTGGAGGCATTGCAGTAGGGGTGCACTCGACGCAATTTGAAATCCGGGACCCGGATATCGGTTTGTATGAACCGGTGCTGCGGCTTGCGGCAGAAGAAGTCGAGGCTGCCGGGCTCCAGCGTCCGTTTCTAAAAATTGCGGGGATTTGCGGCCCGACCGAGCAGGCGTTGGCGGAGGCGGAAGTGGCGGTGAAGCTGGGCTATGATTTGGGGCTGGTGAGCATGGGTGGATTGAAGGACTGGAACGATGATGAGCTGCTCGATAGAATGGAAGCGATTACAAAAATCATTCCCGTGTTCGGCTTCTATCTCCAGCCTTCGGTAGGCGGTCGACGCCTCGGTTACTCGTTCTGGCGCCGATTGGCCGAACTGTCCGGAGTGAAGGCGGTCAAAATGGCGCCTTTTAACCGCTACGAGACGCTCGATGTAGTCCGGGCCGTATGCGAATCGAGCCGCAGGGATGAAGTTGCGCTTTATACCGGGAACGACGACAACATCGTTGCCGATTTGCTGACGGCATACCGTTTTCAGGTGGATGGCGTCCCCGTGGAGAAGCGCATCGTCGGCGGTCTATTAGGCCATTGGGCCGTATGGACGGCGAAGGCGGTGGCGCTGCTGGAAGAGATTCATGCGATTCGGGATTTGAAGGGACCGATTCCGGCGGAACTTCTAACGCGTGGCCAAGAGATCACGGACGTCAATGCGGCGTTGTTTGATCCAACCCATGAATTCCGCGGCAGCATTCCGGGAATCCATGAAGTGCTTCGGCGGCAAGGACTTCTGGAAGGCCGCTGGTGCTTGAACCCTGAGGAAGAGCTGTCCCCGGGTCAATTGGAAGAGATTGAACGGGTCTATGGAGCCTATTCGCATCTTAACGATGATGAATTCGTCGCCCGCCATTTACAGGAGTGGCTAAGAGAACCTTAAGGTATTTTGCGGAAAAGAAAGGGGAGAGTTGATGAATCCGGCAACACGGGATGACAGGGTGTTCTTTTGGGAGACATCGGATCGTTCGTTTATTGTGGATACCTGTTTAAGCGAATGGCCGGAGGAAGTTGCCGAAGTACTGCATCGGGCCGATCTTGCTTGCCGCAACACGTTTATTTATACGCACCGTTGGGATATGGAACGCTGTGAAACCGAGGTGGCTTTTCCGGAAGGGATCGACTGGGGCTATCGCCATAATGAAGACATCGAGTGGATGGTGATGCTGAACCGGGCGAGGTATATGAGCGAGCTGGGGCAGGCCTATTGGCTGACCGGAGACGAAAAATACGCAGGCGCGTACATTTCACTAATGAAGGATTGGATTCGGCAAAATCCGTTGACGGAGGAGGAAGTACTCGCCAGCGCGAAGCAGGCCTATAACGTCAAGGATACATGGCGTAAGCTGGACAGCGGAATTCGGATCGTGAATTGGCTGAAGGGGTATTTTTGCGTTCGGGAATCTGCGTTGTGGCAAAGTGAGGAAGAGAACTTATTCCTGGAAGCCGTTCAGCGGCATGGCATGTACCTGAATATTGCCTATACGCCGCATGACCGGCAGAGCAACTGGGGATTCCTCGAAACGAATGGCCTGTTCCAGATTGCGCTGATGTTCCCTGAAATCGGAGAGTCGGAGGCGTGGCTGAAACAGGCGGTGCGAAGATTGGCCGAAATGTGCCCGGTGCAGGTATTTGAGGATGGCATGCATAACGAACAGTGTACAATGTACCACCATGAAGTGTTGCACTGCCTGTTTGAATCGGTATGGCTCGCTGAACTTAACGATGTATCGCTGCCTCCGGAGCTACGAGATACGTTGGACCGCATGTACAGTGGCTCGATTGCCCTGGTGCAGCCGGACGGCCGTCAGCCGATGCTCGGAGACAGCGACGGAACCGATATTCGGGATGTGCTGACACGCGGAGCTGTTTTGTTCGCAAGAGGTGATCTAAAGCGTATGGGTTACGGCAAGCTGGATTACGAAGGAATCTGGTTCTTCGGAGAAAAGGGCTACAAACGCTATGAGCAGTTAGACATACAGGACCCCGAACCAGTCTCGGTGGAAATGGCGCACAGCGGCTACTATGTGATGAGAACCGATTGGAATCGGGATGCCCGATATTTGGTGTTTGACGCCGGTCATATGGATGTCATACGTGCGCACGGACACGACGATTTGCTGCATATCAGTCTGTTTGCGTTCGGCAGAGAGTTTTTGACCGATCCGGGCCGGCACACATACATGGAGAATGAGTTCAGGCAATATTTTAAAGTGTCCCTGCAGCATAACACGCTGGCCGTGGACGGAGAGACGATTTCGCAGTACGTGGACTCCTGGAACTGGAGGCAAGTGGCGAATCCGTTGGACCGTTTCTGGAGCTCGGAGACGAAAGCCTATGATTATGTCCAGGCATGTCATGACGGTTACTTGCGGCTTGAAGATCCGGTTCTGGTCCGGAGGCAGGTTCTATTCGTCAAGCCGGATTACTGGATTGTCGTCGATACATGCAGATCTCGCGGAGAGCATGAATATATATTGCCGTTTCATTTTGCCGAAGGATTGGACGTTGAAGTGAAACCTGACGGAACGGTGCTTGCCTCAAGTTCAAAGCAAGAGCCGGCGCTGCGGATCATTCCGGTTACCCCGGTAGAGCCGAGGGTGGATTCGTCATGGGTAGCACGGGATTATAACCATAAGTCCCCCTCGCTCAAAGCAACGTTCCGGCAAACAGGGAGCGGGCTTACCAAATTTGTGACCTTGCTATATCCGTGCCGCACCCTGGACTGTGACCAGCCCGAGATTTCACAAATCGAGGTGTTGGACAGTTATGGCAATCCCGTTCCGGAAGAACTGGCAACAGCACTGACGATTCAACACGGGGAGGAACGTGTTCACGTCCTTTTTTCCCATCAGGGTGCCCGTGGATTTCAATTTGCGGAAAAGCATATGACCGGAGAAGTACTGCTGGTGCGTGAAAGCGACTACCCTATTGGTAAGTTAGAAGATGCTTATATCGTTAAGGTTTAATCGTCATATAAGGAGATTACGGACATTTAAAGGACATTTAAAGGACATTGACCTTTAATGTTGAACACCTTACCTTTAAGTTAAGTTCACAATTTAGTCACAATTATTAGAAAGCGCTTTATTTTGTGGGAAACTCAATGATTAGGGGGGCAAGCAATGAAAAGGAAGTTTAAATCGTGGGGTACTTTCTTGCTCAGTTTAACCCTGGTATCCGCACTGCTACTGACAGCCTGTTCTGACGGGAAAACCAAATCGGGAAACGGGGGCAACGGCGATAAAGGTGGAAAAGAAGAAAAGGTGGAGCTCAAGCTCGGTTTTTATTCTTCCGCCCAGTCTGATGCCAAAATGCAAGAGTTGATCGATAAATTCCAAGCCGAGCATCCTAATATTACGATCAAGACGGAATCATCTCCATATAATCAGTTTTTTCAGAAGCTCGACACGCAGATTGCAGCTGAAAGTGCGCCGGATCTGTGGTTGTCGGACGGGGTACTCGTACCGAAATATGCAGAGCGCGGAGTACTGAAAGACCTGACCTCCCTAATCGAGCAAGATTTGAACAAGGATGACTATTTCGGCCTGGACTTCAATAAAGATGCGAACGGAAAGTATTGGGGCGTGCCGCAGGGCATCCAGATTGCGGTGCTCTATTATAACAAGGATATGTTCGACGAGGCGAAGGTGGAATATCCGACCGAAGATTGGACGTGGGACGATTTAAAGGCGACTGCCGAGAAACTGACCAAGGATTCCAACGGGAAATACGCGAATGACTCGGCCTTTGAAAAGAATAAAGTGAGCCAGTACGGGCTTACCTTCTTCAGTATTACGGAGGGCTGGATGACGGTGCTGAAATCGTATGGCGGCGGCGTTCTAGACGAGACGCTTACGAAGTCGGTTATCAATACGCCGGAAAACAAACAGGCATTGGACTGGATTGTGGACGGTATGCAGCGGGAATTGTTGCCGACACCTTCCGATCTGAAAAGCTTCCAGAGCAACATGGCGCCATTCCCGAGCAAGGCCGCTGCGATGCGGATCGGGATTTATGCCCGGACGATCGATGCCAATGCGGCGGATTTGAACTATGATGTGACCCTGCTGCCGAAGGGGCCGGACGGCAAACGCTTTTCGCCGGTCATCGCGAACTCCTGGGTCATCAATAAGAAGGCCGAAGGGGCCAAAGGCGATGCGGCTTGGGAATGGGTGAAATTCTGGGCGACCGAAGATGATGTACAGAAGGAATGGGCTTCCCTGGGCGAAGCGGTTCCCGTGAAAAAGTCGGTGGCGAATTCCGAGGAGTTTTTAAGCGGAAAGCCTGAAAATAAACAGGCGTTCCTTGATAGCTTCGAGTTTGCCGGAACACTGGACGTCAATGCGGTATGGAGCGAATGGGTCGGAAAGTTCAACGACAACATCAACCGGGCGTTCGAAGGAGAAATACCGGCCGATCAGGCGCTGAAACAGGCGGATATCGAGGTACAGCAGGTTCTGGACGAATTCTACAAAAAATAGGCTAGGATAAAGAGCGCGGGGACACTGAACAATACTGCACTGCACTGTCCGAAGGCGGGGGCTCTGAACTGTGCTGTTCAAAAACGGCAGGTAGCAAAGGGCTCCCGTCCCCTTAAATCGCTACAGAAAGTGTGATGAGCATGGTAGAAAACACAGAAACTGTAAGGGCTAAAGGGGGCCGAAGCAGCAGACCTTTACCCGGGAAAATCCGCAAAAGTAAACTGAATAGCGATGGGAAGTGGGGGCTCCTGATGGTGACCCCTTATCTCATCCATTTTATCGTTTTTGTACTTGGCTCGCTGCTCGCTTCACTTTATTTCAGCTTTTCGAATTACGATATTCTGAATCCTCCCCAATGGACGGGGCTCGATAACTATACGAAGCTGTTTAATGAGTCTGTGTTTTGGAAGGCGCTGTGGAATACGCTCTATTTCACGATCTTGTTTGTACCGCTGCAAACCGTTCTCGCGCTAATTCTGGCAGCAGCACTGAACCAGAAACTGCGTGCGTTAAAACTGTTCCGGCTGGCGCATTTTCTTCCCGTAATATCTTCCTGGACCGTCATCATGTACGTGTCGGATGCGATTTTTAACCCTAGATTCGGGTTCGCCAATTCGTTCCTGATCAAAATAGGCCTCGATCCGCAAAAATGGCTTCAAGACGAGCATCTCGTCATCCCCCTGCTTGTACTGATCGCGGTTTGGAAAGGTATCGGCTACATTATGGTCATCTTTCTGGCGGGGTTGCAAAATGTTCCTAACGATGTGTATGAGGCCGCGGAAATTGACGGAGCAGGCACCTTCCGCAAGTTTCTCAACATTACCGTCCCCCTCATCTCCGGGACGACATTCCTGGTGCTCATCTTAAGCACGATTTCCACGTTTCAAGCATTTGAACAAATCTACGTTATGACTGGAGGCGCAATGGATGCTTCTTCGGCTGGCGGGCCTCATAAAGCGAGTCTCGTGCTCATGATCTATTTGTATCAGGAAGGATTCTCGTTCCTGCGGATGGGCTATGCATCCGCGATCGCCTGGGTACTGTTCATCATCTTGTTCTTGCTTACCGTTGTCCAAATGGTTTTGCAGAAAAAATGGGTTCATTACGAATGAGGAAGGGAGGAGTCCTGTCATGAAGCTGAACCAATTTCGAAAAATCGCCGGATACACCGTCATCATCCTCAGCTCTCTGATCATGGTGATGCCGTTCCTTACTACCGTCTTCAACTCTTTGAAGACTTACGCTCAGTACACCAAGGTGCCGCCCCAATGGATCCCGGATCCCATTCAATGGAACAATTACGCCGAAGTCTGGAAACTGGGTCCGTTCGGACAATACACGGCCAATAGCGTCATTGTCACAGTGTTGTCCGTAATCGGCGCTCTGTTCTCCTGTTCCATGGTGGCGTACGCATTCGCGAGACTGAAGTTTCCGCTAAAAAATACACTGTTTCTCATCGTGCTCGGCACCATGATGATTCCGCCGGTCGTCTTGATCATTCCGCAATTCGTTATTTTCAAATCGCTGCACATGTTGGATACCCTGACTCCACTATGGATTATCGAGTGGCTAGCCCAGCCGTTTGGTATCTTCCTGATGCGCCAGGCATTTCTGGCCATTCCAAAAGATTACGAGGAATCGGCCAAGCTGGACGGTTGCAATCCGATCCAGATTTATTGGCGCATCTTCCTGCCCATGTGCAAACCGACATTTGCGACATTAGCCGTTTTCACCTTCATGACGAAGTGGAACGAAATTTTGTCGCCGGCCATTTTCCTGACCTCCAAGGAAAACTTCACCCTGCCGATTGGCATCCTGTCCATGGCCGGCCAATGGTCCGGCAATGAGCAGTACATGGTCGCCGCCGCACTCATGAGCCTCATTCCGATCCTGGTCGTCTTCTTGTTCGCGGAGAAATACTTTGTGCAAGGCAGCAACTCCGCAGGCATCAAGTAATTGATTGTACCAGTGCGGCAATTCTGCAGGTATCAAGTAATTGATTGTGCCAGTGCGGCAACTCTACAGGCTTCAAGCAGGCGGGGAAGATGTGCACATTTGCTGTGTCCTCGTGGGGTAGACGAAATGCCTGGAATGTCTTTTAAATAGTGGACACTTTTCTGTGAGGACAATTTTGGATGCTTTTCTTTGAGAAGGCTGTATATAGTGATTAAAGAGTGCGTTAATGCTAAATATTGATTTTTTGACTCGGGTGTGGAATATACCCTCTGTGTCCACTTTTAGGTGGACATTTCAATGGATTTGTCCATCCTGTAGAGACATGTTAAGCGGCTTTTTCCCGAGGATAACTTGTTGAATAAATCTTGAAGTGCCGAATTGATTTGGAAAGGTCATAAGAAGGGCGATCAAGAGCTACTTATAGGCAATTATGAGCCACTAGGAGAAACAAAGATACGTTAAGGACGCGATAAGAATGCAATAAGAATGTGAACAACGAGACATAAAGGAAGTAGTCATTATAAATGATCATGAACAACAATGAAGCAAAATGAGACAGCAACGAGACGACAACGAGACAATAACGAATCAATAATGATGCGAATAGGCAGTAATTTTGAGAAGTCTTAAGTTAAATCGTTATATGAGCAGATTTTGTATCCCTGGGTTAGACAAAATGCTTAAAATGTCTTTTAAATAGTGGACACTTTTC
>DJTQ01000226.1 GCA_002439285.1 Paenibacillaceae bacterium UBA6304 | reverse complement strand
CTAACGGGTCCGGAAAAACGACTACGATCCGGATGATGGTCGGATTGATGTCGATTACGCAAGGCGATATTCTGATTCAGGGCTCCAGCATAAAAAATAATTTCGAGCAAGCGATCTCCCATGTCGGGGCGATTGTCGAGAATCCGGAAATGTACAAATTTTTGACCGGCTATCAAAATATGGTGCACTATGCCCGGATGTCGCCGGGGATCACCCGGGAGAGAATTATGGAGGCAGTTGAGCGCGTAGGCATGCAGCACCGTATTCACGATAAGGTGAAGACCTACTCCCTTGGAATGCGGCAGCGCTTGGGCGTGGCCCAAGCGATTCTGCACCGGCCCAAGCTGCTGGTGCTGGACGAGCCCACGAATGGACTTGATCCGCAAGGTATCCGCGAACTTCGCGATTATCTGAGGATTCTGGCGAAGGAGGAAGGGACGACGGTATTTGTATCGAGTCATCTTTTATCCGAGATGGAGCTCATGTGCGATACGGTCGCGGTGATTCAGCAAGGGCGATTGATCGATGTGAAGCAGTTGAACCACGGGGGAACCCCAGCGGATGGTACGCGCGAAACGGCATTTGATGTGGATGATCCGGCCCAAGCTATGAAAGTGATCGGTGAAGGGCGGATTGAAGGCAGCAGCCTGATCGTTACTGTCGACCGGAGCACCGCAGCGGCGATAAACGCAAAGCTGGTCACGGCTGGAATGCCGGTATACGGCATCCGTGTGGTGACCCGCTCGCTGGAGGATGAATTTTTGGAAATGACGGGAGGCGGGCATATTGGGTAATTTTCTGCGGCTGGTTCAAAATGAAAATATGAAAATATACCACCGGTTGCGGACATGGATCATGTTTGCCATTCTGGTTTTGCTGGCGATGCTTTTCGGAGTGCTGTTTTATCTGGGTAGCGGCCCATCTTCGATAGGGGCCTGGGATGCGGTGGACCAATTGTCGTTTCTTTATTTTTTGGTGTCGATTTTTTCGGTGGTTGTGGCCGCCGATATTGTGGCCGCGGAATTCACTTGGGGCACGGTTAAATTACTGCTTGTCCGCCCTTGGACGCGGACCAAAGTCTTGTTGTCCAAGCTGCTCGCGGTGCTGCTGTTTACCCTGGCGATGACCGCGGTTTATCTCCTGGCGATTATGGCTATATCGTTTCTGCTATTTCCAAACCTTCCGTCGGATGTGTTCCCCGATAGCTCTGGCTCATTCGCCTATATTATGGAGGATTTGCTCTACAATTATATCGACCTGCTGGTAATTACGATTTTTTCGTTTATGGTATCAACGGTATTTCGTACTAGCGGCCTTGCAATTGGCTTGTCGATGTTCATCCTGTTTGCGGGAAATATCTTCACGATGTTATTCCATCCTTCGCGGTATGTTTGGGCGAAATATATGCTGTTCGTCAATATGGACCTGGGCCAGTACCGGGGCGGACAGATCGGTCCGGCAGGGATGACATTGGGCTTCTCGGCTGCTGTACTTACCGGTTATGTGCTGCTGTTTCTTTTGATTGCTTGGTTTGTTTTCAAAAAGAGAGATGTTGCCGCCTAATCCTAATCCGGGTTGCATGAGCAGGCAAACAAAAAGTTCCCGTTTGCTCCTAGGAGCATGGCGGGAACTTATTTTAGTTGATTCACTGTGATTACCCCGCTTCAGGCCGCGCCGACTTTTTGGATGACTTCTCTTTGACCTCTTTGACTTCTTTCACGGGAAGCACGGCGGGAGAGGTCTTCTCCATCTGGCTGGAGCCGTTCAACAGGCCGCCTTCCACAATGACCAGCTTGGCGACGTTGACATTGCCGTCAACCTGGCCGCTACCGGTAATCGTTAGCCGTCCGTGGCTGATGATATCCCCGATGACTTTTCCGGCCACCACGATATCGGCACCTATAATATTGGACCTGGCTTCACCGGTCTCTCCGACAACGACCTGGCCTACACATTCGATTTCCCCGTTGAATACTCCTTCGATCCGGAGATTGGCTTCACATTCCAGACGTCCTTCGGCAGAGCTGCCCTGACCGATGAGCGTATCGGTTCCTATGGGCGCTTTACTATCTTTAAACTTCATCTTATTTATCCTCCATTAACTTAAAAATTTCTTTATTCCAAATAAGGGAGCGGATCAACGGCTTTATCCTGCTTGACGATTTCGAAGTGCAGGTGAGACCCGGTACTGCGGCCCGTGCTGCCCACACTGCCGATTCGCTCTCCCTTTGTCACCGTGTCGCCCTCTGAAATACTGATTTTGCTGAGATGAAGGTACCAGCTCTGAAGTCCGCCCGGGTGTTCAATGATAATGTATTTACCGTGAGAACCGTCTTTGGCAGTAGTAATCACCTTGCCGGCTCCGGCTGCATAGACGGGGTCTCCGGTTTTTCCGGCAATATCGATCCCGGCATGGAATGAGGCCCGTCCTGTGAACGGATCGGTCCGATAGCCGAAATTGGAGGTCAAACGCTTGGACAATGTTGGCCATTCCGAAGGAGTGCCCGAGAGCGTGTATTGGGTTTGTCTCGCTTTTTTTAGGGTGATCGGTACGTGCTTCTCCATTTCATCAAGCATGGAGCTCATTTCCTCAAATTGATTCCTCGTATCGAGTGCCAATTGTTCGATTTCATTCTCATGAACCGCGATAAATTCCCCGCCGACACCTAGGGAATCATTCTCGTCCATGTCCCAAGACATGGAGGACAGCTTCCCGAAATCTTCGCCATTTCCGTATTTGTCGATAAACTTCTGCAGTTCGGATTCAAGCTCGGTGACCCGCTCCATCCGGTCCATCATTTCTTGGGACTGACTGGACAAGGCGATCACTTCATTCTGCAATCGTTCGATCGCTGCATCCTTATCGGTCACCACAGCTTCAAAACGGAGATCTTGGCTCCGGATTTGCTTCTCCAGCTTGCCGATCGTTTGGTTGGATTGAATTTGCAGGCTGATGATCAGACCGGATATCGATAGTAGGGCGATTAGCGGGACGGCTATAACCAGCGGCTTCGATACATGGAGCTGCTTGACGGGCTGGTTCGCATCCCGGAGGACGAGCAGTGTCATCCGTTTAGGGTTCGGTAAGCCTATGCTAGCGGTTTTCATGGCGTCTCCTTTCCTCTCAATATGAGATCGCAAATGCAAGCTTCTATAATTTATCTATTCCTATGACTCTTAAATCATGTCAAAAAATGTGCCTTGTCTGATATATCTCTCTGCTTCCTCAATGAATAAATTTAGAGCAGGATGGTTAATGCTGATTGAAGGGAAGGGTGAGGGCCATGTTATGGCTAGTTATAGTATTGCTTGCTTTTATTTTTCAAATCGCTACGATCCTCCTGCTGGAATTCCGCAGTCCCAGCAAGGCGATCGCCTGGATGTTCATCCTGTTCGCGGTTCCGTTGGTCGGATTTATCCTCTACTATTTCGTAGCCCAGGACTACAAGAAACGGAGAAAGCTGCGCCGACGCGGGTCCCGTCTATTTCAGGAAATGAAGGCCCGGCTTTGGCAACAGTCCACGATTGTAGATGATATCGGGAAGATGCATAATCGGGAATTTACGAACCATGAACGATTATTCAGCTTGTTGACCCATCTCTCTGAAAGTCCGATTACCGGTTGCAATGAGACGCAGGTGTTTAGTAACGGCGAGAAGGCGTTTCATGCCATGCTTTCGGAAATGGACAAAGCCAAGGATCATATACATATCGAATTTTATATTTTTCGAAATGACGGAATCGGTACGCAGTTCCAGGACGTTATGATCCGTAAAGCGCAGGAAGGGGTAAAAGTCCGCCTGGTCTGCGACGGGCTCGGAAGCTATAAATTGCCGCGTTCCTTTGTTCGGAAGCTTAGGGCAGCCGGGGTAGAGGTGTTCTTCTTTCTGCCGCCGCTGATCGCGACCTTGGACCGGCGCGTGAACTACAGAAACCACAGAAAAATTATCGTAATCGATGGAACTGTCGGGTTTGTAGGTGGATTAAATATAGGAGACGACTATCTTGGATTGTATGAAAAAATGGGCTATTGGCGCGATACGCACCTGCAAATTAAAGGAGATGCGGTTTATTTCCTGCAAAATACGTTTCTAGGTGACTGGCGGCTTGCTTCAGGACAACGGATTAGCGATCCGGAGCTGTTCCCGGAACACCATTGCCGGAGGAACGAGCAGGTTCAAATCCTGACCAGCGGACCGGACCAGCATTGGAATGCGCTTCAGGAGATGTGTTTTGGCGCTATTTCTGTCGCCAAGCGGCAGATCTGGATTACATCTCCGTATTTCATTCCCGATCCCAGCATTTATGCCGGGCTAAAAACAGCGGCGGTCAGCGGGGTTGAGGTCAAGGTGATACTCCCCTATCAGTCCGATAGCCGTCTGGTGAAGCTGGCCTCGCTTTCTTACGTAGAGGAATTGATGCAGGCGGGAGTCCAATTTTATGAGTATACGAAAGGCTTTGTTCATGCCAAGGTACTGATCGTGGATGATCTGCTCGCATCGGTCGGTACGGCCAATATGGACATGCGCAGCTTCTTCTACAATTTCGAGATGACGGCCCTACTGTTTGACGAGGGCCCGATTTCCCGGCTGTCGCGGGATTTTGAGCAGGATTTGAAGGATTGCCGGATGATTGTACCGCGAGAATTTGCCCGGCGATCGCGTCGTCAAAAGGGTGCTGAAATGCTTGCCCGGCTGCTGTCCCCGTTGTTATAAGGTATGGCA
>DJTQ01000424.1 GCA_002439285.1 Paenibacillaceae bacterium UBA6304 | reverse complement strand
TGAATAATAATCCGCCCGGAATCCGCCGACCCTGACACTTTAATGTTAACGAACTCGTTGTACACCCCGCCCCGGACATATACGGTATCGCCCGGCCCGACAGTATCCGATGCCTTCTGGATAGTTCTCCATGGCGCCGACAATGTTCCCGGATTATTGTCATTTCCCGTTGTAGACACATAGTAGACGGTTCCCTCTGTGTCAGCATATACCCGGTTGGATTCGTTTATATATATTGATGCGGGATGATCGAAAAGTAGTAATAAACCGAGACATAGAGCGCCTGATAGCCATCTCTGTAAAGTTCCCATCTCTCACACCCTCTCTTCTTTGTTTCCTAGAAAGTACCATCCTCAATTAGTGTTGTCCATAGGCAATGACCTGCTTGTCTTATATTCGGGTTATTACAAATTGCGATAGTACCACGGAAATATTCTACGAAAAATCCCCTCCATTCAACAAGGAAGCTCATCCTGCCAGATGTCTTCATTCTCTTGTCTACTATGAAGGGGATTTGAATATTATGCATTCCATTCTTCTATATCCTTGCTACAAATAGGCTTATGGCACATATTGCTGAACGATGCTAGTTACTTGCCCGTTGTCTATCGTTAAGTGGTAAGGGAACTGGCTAACATCAAGAACTTCGGTATTTCTGAGCAAGCCGGACAGTTTCTCCAGGCTAATCCGCTCATCCCAGGAAATATCGGCGTCTTCCACTATTCCAGTATGATCATAGATTTGCATCCGGACCTCTGCATTCGGCGCGACCGGATAACGCTCCAGTTGATCGCTCTCGTTTACGATATAATAACCGTCCGGCGGGCCATCGATGCCTGCATCGGGTTCCAATTTGGCAAACACAGCTTCAGCTTCTTCTCCGGTATACCATTCTATAGGGTCGACTGCGATCTCTCCCCCATTCGCCCGGAGGTTCAACTGGTCGATATAGACAGTGAAATACCGTGATTCCCGGACGACATCCGATGTGGTATCCGGCTTAGCAGCTCCTGAACTGGACGTAATTAACGAAGACATTACAACGACTAGGAATAAGGGAAGTAGAACGGTCATTAATTTTCTCATTACAAAGTTCCCGCCTTTCCGGTCTTCGGCTTGATCATGAATGCATTTTTGCCTGATTCTGGAATTCAGTCTTTAACTATAAATAACCACTTTCCAAACAATGAAACACAGGCGCTGCATCTATTTACATTATATGATCTGCCGAAGGGAAAAGGGTCACAATCAGGTTAAAACCAATGACAAAATTTTATTCGTTGTATACGGTTTAATGCGTCGGAAAGAACGCCAGTTGAATGATAAAGATCACTCCAAATACATAGAGCAGAGGATGAACTTCCCGCCCCTTTCCGCTGACCAGCTTCATCACGGGATAGGTAATAAACCCGATGGCGATACCGGTCGCGATGCTTGCCGTCAACGGCATCATCAGCAAAATGGCGAAGGCCGGGAAAGCCTCGTCAAACGATTTCCATTGAATACGGGCCAATCCTTCCATCATAAAGCAGCCGACGATAATAAGCGCCGGAGCCGTGATGGCCGGCAAAGAGGAAATCGCCCCCATCAACGGCGATACAAAGATCGATAGTAGGAACAGGACCGCCACGATCAGCGAGGTCAGGCCTGTGCGGCCGCCCGCAGCTACGCCGGTAGTCGATTCGACGAACGCGGTCGTCGGGCTCGTACCAAACATTGAACCGACTGTCGTTGCCGTCGCATCCGCAAGCATCGCCGATTTGGCACGCGGAAATTCTCCGTTCTTCATCGTGCCTGTCTGCTCCGCCACACCGATCAGCGTGCCGGTCGTATCGAATAGCGTTACTAGCAAAAAGGCAAACACGGTAGCGTACAGACCTTGGCTGAACACGCCGGAGATATCCATGTCGAAGAAGACCGGCATCGGAGGAGCCGACACGATCCCGCTGTCAAAATGAAGCTGACCCGTAAAGTAACCGATCAACGCGGTCACGGCCATACCGATAAAAAGGGCGCCCGGTATGCGGCGGGCCATGAGGATTAGCGTTACGAAGACGCCGATAATCGTCAGCAGCGTAACCGAACGATGCAGATCACCAAAGGTGACGAGATTGTCCGGGCTAGCGACGACGATGCCGGACATTTTCAAGCCGAGAAAGGCGATAAAGAGGCCGATGCCGGCAGTAATGCCGAACTTCAACGAATCAGGAATCGCGCGAATCAGCGCTTCCCGCAGCCGGGTGAGGCTTAGGAGCAGGAACAGAACTCCCGAGATAAAGACGGTACCGAGCACGACTTGGTAAGTTAAGCCGGTAGATGCGACCACACTGGTGAAATAAGCATTGAGCCCCATTCCCGGAGCGATAGCGATCGGATGATTGGCGAATAGCGCCATGAACAGCGTGCCGACAACGGCCGCAATGACCGTAGCCATGAACACCTGATTGAACGGGATCCCGGCGGCATGCAGAATAGCAGGATTGACGACTAGAATATACGCCATGGCCAGGAAGGTGGTCAGCCCTGCCAGCAGTTCAGTTTTCACGTTGGTGCCATGCTGTTTCAATTTAAACAATTTATTCATATGGCTCTCCCTTCTTAGCTAACACTTCATGATGTTAAGCCCTATAGTATTCTCCATCTATCCACTATCGTCGTCAAGCGATCCCCGATTAATTCCACACAACCTCCGAATTTTCATAATATTTTATAAGTAAGATAACTCCCCTCTCAGGAAATCAGTGATATATTTGTCTTTATGGAATAAAAACCAGCACTATTTGATGTCAAAGGAGACCCACTACTATGATCAGCAATGAAGCACACCCTAAGGTCGCCTTGATTACCGGCGCTAGCCGGGGAATCGGCAAAGCGATCGCACTTGAGCTCGCCAAAGCGGGGACCCACTTGTTTATCAATTATTACGGAGATGACAAGGAAGCCGCCGATGTTCAGCGGCAGGCGGAATCCCACGGCATACGGGCCGAAATCTACAACGCCGACGTCAGTGATCCGGATCAGGTACAAGCGATGTTCGCCGCGTTGGACAGTGCGTTCGGCCGGATCGATATTCTCGTCAACAATGCGGGAATCGCCCAGACCTCCAGCCTGACTGAGATGACGAATGAACAATGGGACCGGATGATCAAAATCCATCTATACGGCGCTTTCTATACCTCGCGCGAAGCAGCCCGCCGGATGCTGGAACAGAAATCCGGCAAGATCATCAACGTCACTTCCGACCTCGCGAGTCAAGGCGCGGCCGATCTGTCGCATTATGCAGCGGCCAAAGGCGGCGTGACCGCCTTCACCAAATCGCTCGCCCGGGAACTTGCTCCTCATGTACTGGTGAATGCCGTAGCCCCAGGCGGCACGTTCACCGATATTCGCTCTTCTCTGGAGGAGAGTGACAAGAACGATGCCCGCTATCTGCTCGGCCGGCTCGCTTTCCCGCAAGAAATCGCCAAATCGGTGCTATTCCTCGCTTCGGACGATGCGAATATCTACACCGGCCAGGTGCTTGGCGCCAACGGCGGCAGCGTCATGAACGGATAACCAGAACAACGGATAGCGGACAACGGAGAATCATGCGGAGATCCCAGCGTCCCCTATAGACAAATAAATCCCGATAAGCGACCGCCCTAGTGGCGGAGCCTATCGGGATTTTGTGTAAGATTACCAGGCGTAAGCCTTCGGCGCCTCGCCGCCAGGCCCCGGGAAGATCTCATCCAGCGCCTTCAGCGTGTCTTCGCTTAGCTCTACTTCGACGACGCGCAGCGTATCCTCGAACTGTTGAAGCGTGCGCGGCCCGATGATCGGTGCGGTCACCGCCGGATTGGCCAGCGTCCAGGCCAGCGCCACGGTCGCCTCCGATTCGCCCAGCTCCTTGCAGAGCGCGGTGAACCGCTCCAGCTGCGGGCGCAGCTTCTCGAGGCGCTCGCCCTGCTTCGCCGTCCGCGAACCCGGCTGCGGATTCCAGTTGCCGCCGAGCAGGCCTCCATCGAGCGGGCTCCACGGAATGACGCCGATGCCGAGTTCCTCGGCGGCCGGGAGAACCTCGAGCTCCGGCAGGCGGCAGAGCAGGCTGTATTTATGCTGCTCGGAGATCAGCCCCAGCAGCCCATGATCTTTAGCTTCATACTGCGCTTTGACCAGATCGCGGCCGGCGAAATTACTGGAGCCGACATAACCGATCTTGCCTTGTTTTAACGGAATATCAAAAGCGTTCCAAAGCTCATCCCAGGAAACGCTCCGGTCTACGTGATGCATCTGATACAGCTCGATATGGTCGGTTTGGAGCCGGCGCAGCGAGTCATCCAGATGCCGGCGGATCTTAAAGGCAGAGAGCCCTGCACCGCCGGCCGGGTCCACATTCGGATCCGGATCACCCATTCCGCCGTAAACCTTGGTCGCGAGGACTACCTTCTCCCTCCGTCCGCCACCCTGGGCAAACCAGCGTCCGATAATCTCCTCTGTCCAGCCCCGGTGCGGCGTTCCGCCGTACACATTGGCCGTGTCGAAGAAATTTACTCCGGCATCCAATGCCGCATCCATAATTTTAAACGCTTCCTTTTCCTCGGTGCTCGGGCCGAAATTCATCGTTCCCAGGCACAATCGGCTGACATTCAAGCCGCTTCTTCCCAACTTCGCGTACTTCATTGCAACAACCTCCTCGATATATGATGGCTGGCATAAATGAAGCAGACTGCCCTTCCATTATATACCTTGCTGAGAGCTTGGACAAAATGACTCCGGCTAACCATGCGCTTCGACCCCGTGATTATTTCACCGGCTGACGTAAAATTGTCCTCAGTTTATCCGGAGCAGTCCTGCGGAAATCACTCAGGTAGATCTCATGATGCTTCCCGGTTGGAGTAAATCCCTGCTCCTCGATATAACTATGAATTTGTGCCAACGTTATAGGCTCATCGGCAAATGGACCCTGATGCAGCATCTGCACGCAGAAGCCTTCTTCCATGCTCTCAAAAGCCACTTGATGCAATTTCTCGGAAGTATCTACGGAAGTCTGGCCGAACTTGGCCAAAGCCTGATTCCTCGCCGTCTCTGCAGCTTCAGCCGTTACATAGTCCGGTTGGCGGATCAGCAACTTCCAGTGCCATTCCTCTCTAGGAACAGCCATTGCATCTGTAAAAGATTCCACTTTAGCGTCGACCCACCACAAGCCTTCCAGTTTGGGTACTACAAAGTCCGCGCCGGTCTGTTTGTAAATACCCTTGATGCCATAGGCCACCCTGTACATAGATTCTATGGAAGTTGCATAATTCTTGCTGTCCGGTGAACCGTATCCCGTCAATGCGAGGTAGTTATAGGGTGGTAGCGTGAGCTGTTCAGGGCGGCGTGCAGCGGTATAATAGGCGGTATCTGCCTTGGTTAAATCCAACTTTCCGGTTTGCTGATTCATTCGAGCTGACCTCCTTAGTATTTTGTAAATATACTCTTATCATAATGAAGAAACCCTGACAGCTGTCTGTCAGGGTTCGTGGTACGTAATCCTTATCCCGCTATTTTTTTCAAACGCACACCTGAATAGATGAACCGTAACCAAGCCTAGCCCGGACAACACCAGCGAGCCGATCATCCCGTCCCAAAACTAATAAGTTATTAGCAAGTTGTTGATAGTTTGTTGATAAATCGGGGTATTTTTGTTAATAATTGATATCCGCCTGTTGATAAGTAATCAAATTGTGTTATCAGGCTATTGAAATCCATCATTTGTGTTAGCGAATTGTTGATAAGTTGTTGGTAAGTCTTAAATATTTGATAACTCGTAAATGAATCGTTAACAAGTTGTTGATAAGTACGGCGGAAAGTATGTTGAAAAGTAATATTATGATTTAGCTGCTGCTGGATTGGAAAATTAGCTGGATTTCCTACAGGTAATTTCTCGGTTATCACTAAAAAGCATAAAATAACTGGAAAAACTCCAGTTATTTTTTTGCTATCTTATGCTTTTTCGGCTCTTTGGGCTGACAACGAAAAAATTAGCTGGAGGTTTTCCAGTTAATTTTGTATTTTGGCCGAATTCGAGTGAAATAACTGTAGGTTTTACAGTTATTTTGCAGGGACGGCCTTCTCAGATGATGGGTGAGCGGCCCGGTGCCGGTTCCGATGCCTGCGCCGGGCCAGCCGGACGAGAGCGGTCTTCCGCCGCAGCGGGTGTATCGGCAGCTGGGGTAGCAGCGTCCGGACTGGATTCGACATAGTGCTTCAGCATGGAGAGCTTGTTCTCCCAGAAGCGGTCGAAGTAAGTCAACCAGCGCTTCAGCTCCAGGAGCGGGTCGGCATCGAGCCGGTAGCGGGTCTCCCGGCCGACCTTTCGTTCCCGGACCAGTCCCGCGTCGGCAAGGACGCGGAGGTGCTTGGAGACGGCGGTCCGGCTCATCGGAAAATGGCCGGTGAGGTCTTTCAGCGGCAGCTCGCGATCGCCGAGCAGACTCAGCAGTTCGCGCCGGGTCGGGTCTGCGACCGCCTGAAAGACATCTTGTTTCGGCGCAGTGGCCGTAGACGCGGACGTCACCCTTAACCTCCGACGTAGGCGGACAGTTTATTAACCAGTCCGGCCCAGCCTTGGTCCATCCGGCCGCGCACAATGTCATGGGGCTCTCCGAACTCCGTCACTTGTGCCGCAGTCCAACCGCCATGGATGACGGTAAATTCGATTTGTCCCTCATTTTCCACCAATTCAAAGGTCAGCGTCCAATCCTTGCCCCAATTAAAGGACAAGCGGTTCGGCGGATCCACCAGCGTTACTTTGCATGGCGATTGACCGAAAGGCCCCGCCTGTAAGTGAAACTCATGCCCCACCACCGGCTTCAGATCATTCGGCATAAACCAGGCCGACAGTCCCTCCGCCGTGGCGACCGCCTGCCACACTTTATCCGCCGTAGCATGCAGCAAAATCGTATGCCGGATGTCCGGTAACGTTCCACTTGCGTTATCATCCACATGATTTACATTACTCATATTAGTCACATTATCCGTTTTGCCCTTATTATCATCCATAATTCATCATTCTCCTTTTAATCGCGAAACCATTTGGTTTCGTTTTTAGCTTATCCTCATTATATGAAACCAAATAGTTTCACGTCAACTAAAGTTAAGGACCGTACTCCCCCATAGGGTGTGAATACGGTCCCTTCTTCATTCCAATTTGGTAACGCAATTCTGCAGCTTAACTACTCTCCTATAGTAATCTCGTACAACCTTGCCGTTTTCTCTGACGGCAAGACTACTTTCAGTTCCCCAGCTTCGGCGTTCCAAACGCAGTCGCCCGCAAGGTCCTGCGGGTAGGCACGGCGCACTTGCAGCGGCTTGCCTGCAAGCCAGTCCAGCGGGATGGTCTTCTCTGCCGGCTCATGCGCACCGCCCGCCTCGGCAGCCCGGACCCGCCAAACGGCCAGATACACGCGGTTGTCCTTGCGGAGACCGAGGCTGACCCACTCGTCCTGCTGGTTTGGTAGGCCGAGCGGCCAAAACGGCAGCGCCTCCGGAATATCACCGCGGATCGTCTTATAGTAGTCGAGCGCTTCCTTCACCAGCTCCCGGCGCCGCGGGCTCAGTTCGGCAAGATGACCGCTCTGGTGCACGCGAAGCAACATGGCGTTCACCATGTTGAACACGACCTCTTCGTCGTCACCCTCCCGCAGCGGGTAGGACCAGATCGCCGACTGCTCCGGCGTCAGTGCGGACGGTGATGCCGCCGCGATGGCCGCATAGTTCACGTAGTCCTCCTGATCGGAGGTGGATTGAATACTATGCCGGCTGAGCATGGCGTAATCCATCCGCATGCCGCCGCTGGAACAGTTCTCGATGACCAGCTCCGGGTAGCGGGCAAAGATGCCGTCCAGCCATTCCAGATAGGCGCGGTTATGCTGGAGCAGCCCGTCCCCGAAGCTGTCCGAGTCGCGTTCGGTTCCGATGCCTGCGTTGATGTTATAGTCCATCTTGATATAGCCGACGCCGTAGTCCTCGACCAGGCGGCGGATCACTTCCGTCGCATGCGCGGTTACCTGTGGGTTGCGGTAATCCAGTTGGTAACGGCTGCGGTCCTTAACCCGCTTGCCGTGCCGCATGAAAAACCAGCTGTCGTCAGTATCCTTCAGTTTCGGACTGTTGATCCCCATGACCTCCAGCTCCAGCCATAGACCAGGGATCATCCCTTTGCTCCGGATGTAATCGAGCACATATTTGATTCCTTCCGGGAAGCGCTCCTCCGACGGGAGCCACTCTCCCACACCGTCCCACCATTCGCCGGACGCATACCAGCCGGCATCGATGCAGAAGTACTCGCTCCCAACCTCAGCCGCAGCGTCAATGAGCGGCAACAACTTCGCCGTCGTCGGGCTTCCCCATAGACAGTTCATATAATCATTAAAAATAACCCGCAGCTTACGATTATCTTCATTAGGACGACGAATCACCCGCCGGTACCGGGTCAACGCGCCGATGGCCTGTTCAAAACCACCGCTAACCGAACCGACCGCGGCCGGAACGGAGTCAAATTTCTCCCCTGGTTCGAGCTGAACCCACCAATGATTGTCATGCTCCGTCGGGCCGCTGACGAGCAAGGTGAGATGATCATACTGATCGGTGATCTCCCAGTGCCAGGAGCCGTTATGCTCAATTTGCCAGAAGAGGCTTGTCCCTGCCTCCTCATTATCCAGCACCGCCATCGGAATATGCTCAGCGGCCGACCAGGAGCCGGTATTGCTGCAGGAGATCCGCTTGGAGGATCGATCGGTCAGATGTGACAACCCCAGTTCCGGCAGGCGATACGACCTCCATTGAAGCTCGCTCTGCCACCCGGTGTGCGGAAGGTAGAGCTTCATCTTATCATCCCGGGAAGTCCGGCCCTCTTTATCGATCCCGGTCAATGCAAAAGTAGAAACGTACTCCACGCCCAAGGCTTCTGTTCCGCTATTACTCAAGACCGTCCAGATGCGGGCGACCGGAATTCCGTCATAAAATTGAAAATGCTGCACCGCCCGGAGCAAGGTCTCCGGATCCTTCAAGCCGATCTCCAGTTTCCGGCCCAGAGAGTTCCGGGAATCTTCATGGCCGTCATACTGCAGCCGCAAGCCAGGATAAGTCGCCCGGTGCGTTCTTCCGTGATACTCCGCCCGGTCGTCGCCGGTAAGCTGCAGCTCCATGAGCCGGAAGCCCGGTTTTTGCGCCTCGGTTACCGCTTGCTCGTCATAAGGCGTTGCCCCGAAGTGAAGCAGCCGCACATCTTTTTCCCCGGTTACCTCAAGAACCAGATAAAGTCCATTTTCCGAAAAATTAAAAATTTGGGACATCGTTGTCGTCACACCTCTCCGAGAATTGCAGATCATCGTGCATTCCGATACTTTTCCGATACTATAAAATAAACTTAACACAGCACCGCTCCCGATGCTGCGTTAAGTTTAAGGTTAGCCATCAGCAGTCAGCAGTAGCCGCCGCCTATCGATTATTGGGCGGAGCCCAATTGTACCCAAGCTTGCTCAATTTCAGTGACGGCTTGGTCTTTATCCTTGTTGCCGCCGATGTAGGCTTGCATAATTTCACCGAATTTTTGGTGGAATGTATCCAGCGAATAGTTGACGGACAGATCGCCCGATGCATCGGTTTTCAGAATTTCGTCCATTTGTTTCGGCATATCCAGATCCGGAAGCGGTGCATCCTTGATCGGAGGAATTACTTTAGCTACGCTGGAGAACCAGTTCTTGCCGTATTCCGAAGTGTACAGCCAGTTAAAGAATTCAATCGTTTCTTTAGCCACTTTGGAATCTTTATTAATCCGGAGCGCCTGGTCGGCACCGGTGATAATCACCGATTGCTCGGCTTTGTCGCTGACAGGGTAACCTGCGATACCGATTTGGATGTCCGGGGTGATTTTCTTGATCGCTTCTTCATCCCATGCGCCTTTACCGTTCAGAATTGCAGCTTTACCGGAAGCAAAGTCACTGACTTGCGCGTTGCTGTCGCGTTCGAGCGGCTTATCCGTACCGTGTTTCACCGTAGTGTCTACATAAGCGAAGAAGTTGTTGTACAGGGCCGGATAGTCTTTGATTTTTGCGTCTCCGGCAATGAACTTGTCAACGAGCTCTTTCGGGGCTACGCCGGCGTCTTGGGCAGCCGCATCAACAAAGTGTTGGAAAAGATGTTTCCACACCCACCACTCTTTATAAGCATTGGCGAAAGGCGTAATTCCCTTGGCTTCCAGCTTGGCGATGGCATCGTCCATTTCAGCCGTTGTTTTCGGAAATTCAGCAATTCCCGCGTCTTCGAAGAGCTTCTTGTTGTAAACGATCGAGAACAGGTTGCCCTTCACCGGAAGACCGAGCACTTTGCCGTCGGTGGAGCTCATGTTGGCGCGCACGGCATCGGTCATGGCTGCCGCCAGCGGTTCATTGGTCAAATCCGCGCTGTACTCCGCATAGGTGTCAATGTCCCCGCCTGCGGTAGTCTGGAATACGTCAGGCGTACTGCCTGCCGCGATTCTCGACTTCAGCACCGTATTGTAGTCGGCCTGCATGATTTCGAGATTAATCGTAACGTTGGGTTTCACTTTTTTGTATTCTTCGATGTAAGCATTAAAGGCGTTCGTATATTCCGGAGAAGCAGTAAACATGTTGATTGTGACCTTCTTGTTGTCGTTAGCGGCGCCGTTGTTCCCCGTATTGGCTCCGTTTGCCCCTTCATTAGCACCGTTGTTTCCGCCGCAAGCGGACAACAGTCCCATGATTAGCGTCAAGCTGAAAAGGCCGGCCCAAATCTTCTTTTTCATAAATTTATACCCCGCTTTCTTTTGTGTATGTTTGCTAGACTTGCCTGTTATGGTCCTTATTCTAATGAAAAGGGTGCAGGATAAAAATGTAGATAAGTGGTGAGTTAAGGGTAAAAAAGTGAAGTTGTCGCGTAAGTTCACTTTTTGCCCTCTTCGGCACGTTGATTCCGGTATTCGGACGGCGAGACGGAATAATAATTACGGAAAGCTTTACTGAAATAGTTCTTATCCTTGTACCCGAGCATCTCTGAAATCTCCTGGATTTTTAGCGATGAATCGTCAAGCAGTTGCCGGGCCTTGTCCATCCGGACCTTCTGCACATATTCATGAATTCCGAATGCGAACTGCTGTTTAAACAGTTTCATCAAATACTCGCGGCTGAGAAAATACTTCTCTGTAAACATGGAAATCTTGATGTCTTCAAAATAGTGGTTATCGATATAATCCTTGATATCGTCCACATTGAACGCGCGGTCCCCGGCCATCGACTTCCGGATTTGCTCGCTAAAGTAATCCAACACTCGCATCATCAGGTTCTCAAATTCATCAAAAGTGGCAAAGTCGGTCTTCAAACGAAGGGACCGGAGCGCACGCTCCCCGCCGGAGGAGGGTAATTTATCCGCAGTCACCCCGAGTTCCAGCGCCATATCGTTAAAGAGGACCACCATCTCCCGGATCAGTCGATCGGCATCCCCTAAGCTGAACCGCTCCGAGTTCCTTACCTTCTTGGCGAATTCGCTCAGAATACTTTTGGCCTGATTGATGTTCCCGCCTTCCAGTGTACTGCGAAGAATCGCGATCCGCCCCGTCAAGGAATGAACATCCCGATTCTTCCGCTTGTCCTGAGGACCGATGACCGCCTTCCCCGTCAACTTCAACAAATCAACGGCCTGCACCGAAGAGCTGGCTGCCTCATAGGAATCCGCAAGCTCAAGAGCGTCAGAACAGGGAGTCCCCACTCCCCCTGCGGCGATAATGCCGAACAATGAACTGAGAGTCGATACGACTTGCTTTAATAGTTGCTCCGATTGAAATAAAAGCTCCTGCGGATATCCGCCATGCGAGGTATAGACGGCAATAACCTCCCGCTCCTGCTTCGGGTTGGCGAAACTGAAGCACTGCAGACGATCGTCCGACATCTCGTTAATGATATTAGCGACGGCAAAATACAGCAGCTCCGTATCGGAGTTAAAGCGGCTATCGCGGATCGACTCCATATTGAGGATGCGGAGCACCAGCGCGCCGTAGCGGAGATTCTCGTCTTCGGCACCGATCAGAGACAGAAACGCCTTGTTGCTTTGTTTCTTCAAGCTGCGCTCTATAATCGAGAGATATATCTTTTCCTTCAGCTTGGGCAGTGACATATTGAAGGCGATATTCTTGGTTATCAACTCGCTGCGGACTTGCCGCTTTGCTTCCAGAAGCCCGATCGCCTTGCGCAACGCCTGATTCAAATCCTGCCGGTTAATCGGCTTAAGCAAATAATCGAGCACTTTGGAATGAATGGCCTGCCGGGTAAATTCAAAATCGTTGTACCCGCTGATGACAATCGTCAGCAGTTCCGGAAATTCCGACTCCACGACCCGCAAAAACTCTACTCCGTTCATTTCCGGCATTTTCATATCGACCATGACCAGATCCGGCTGATGTTCCCGTAACATCTCCAGGCCGGACTTTCCGTCCGTCGCTTCCAGCACCTCATCAATCCGGAGCGCTTCCCAATCGCCCAGAATTGAAATCGCCTCGCGCAACGGCTCCTCGTCATCAATGATCAGCACCTTATACATGACTCTGACCTCCCCGCGGAATCAGCATTCTCATTTTCGTTCCGCTGTCTCCACTCTCTATCTCTAAACCGGCCTCTTCCCCATACAGCAGCTTCAGCCGGGTATTCAGATTCTTAAGTCCGATATTCTCCCCTTCTTGCTCCTCCCATTCCGTACGGAAAGACTGCAAGACCTGCTCCATCCGGGCCGGAGGAATGCCCGGGCCATTATCCTCCACCATGATCACCGCATGGCCCTCTTCCAACCCGGCGCTGATTCGAATGGAGATTTCCGCCGATACTTTTTCAACCCCATGCTTAATCGAATTCTCAACCAACGACTGGATCGACAGCTTCGGAATCTGCAACTCCATTAACGATTCGTCCCATTCGACCGTAACCTCAAGCCGGCTGCCGAATCTTGCTTTTTGCAGGGCCAGATAACGATCAATATGCCGCAATTCCTCTTTAGCGTATACGATGTCTTTTCCGCTTATGCAGTATCTGAGCGTTAATGCCAGCGCATCCACCATGTCCGCGACGTCGTCATCCCCGCTTTTTAACGCTTTGGTTGAAATGGCCTGGAGTGCATTATACAAGAAATGCGGATTGATCTCGGCTTCAAGCGCTTTTAGAATCGCGTTCTTCTCCACCAGTTTCATCTTATACCGTTCATTGATCAAGTCATTCGTACGGCTCACCATCCGGTTGAAGTGCCGGGATAGATAAGCCAATTCATCTCGTCCTTTAACCGGGGCCGTCACATCAAAGCTTCCTTCGCTGAAGCGCCTCATTTGAAGGGACAGCTTCTTAAGCGGCTGTGTAATCGCATTCGAGATTAACGCCACCAGAATTACGGATATCAAGAGGAACAATAAGCCGATGAGATAGTTCAGATCTCGGGTTTTTCGGGCCGGCTCGTAAATGTTGCTGTAAGGGATCGGTTTGACCAGCTTCCAGCCCTCCTGTTCGCCGACGTTATACACGATCAGGTACTTTTTGTCCTCCGTAGTCCAGGTGATCGGCCCCCGCTCCTCCTGCTGTCCTAATCGGGACAGCCAATCCGCCTGCTTCATGCGGTTGTAGAATTCCAGATCGTCCGAATGAAACGGCACATTGCCGGGGTCCAGGAACAGAAGGTGCTCCCCGTCCTCAAACGGGATATCCTTCATAATGTCGTCCTTCATGGACGGTTTCAAGTAAAACGAAATGACCGCTCTGGGCTCCCGGGAGGCAATAGACCGAATCACTCGATGGTAAGCCATGAAGCCGGGATCCGTGATTGCGGAATACCCCGGATTCTCGTTCGGATCGGCAAAAGACTGATAGGATCGGTTGTTCGGACTGGCCATAGCGTGCTTGTACCAGGTCTGGTAAGGGATCTGAGCCTCGTAGCTAACCTTTAGCTTGGTATCGTAAGCCTCCTGGGTAATCGAATAGTATTTTCCCTGGCCGATCAGGTATATGTAAATGCTGTTTAAATCGTCCCGCGAATAAAACAAGTTACGCAGGTAATCTTCCAGATACATTTTGGAAGCGTAATCGTCATCCTCATTGATAATGGCCCGGATCAAGTCATCATATCTGATCTGCGGCAGCGACAACTGCTCGATCCCGGCCAGATAATCCTCCAGGTTCTGATTGACCAGCATTAAGTTGTTTGCCGTACTGGACATGCTATGGTCAACGGATTCCCGTTGAATCATCTGATAGGAAATGATGGTGAGAGATCCGACGACAAGGATGATTATCGTGGAAAAAAACAAAATCAGCTTATTGACCAGTCGCCTCGACATCCGGTCGACCAAGCTCCTGGAGACTCTTCTTATGCGTTCGATCATGGCGCACATCCTTTGCCGGAAGGCTTCGTGTTCACTCTTTTACAGTTCACCTTTTTACCCTTAACTGTACTCTTAAATCCATTTAGGGCGGATTATGCCCTGCTCTATAATACATTATAGACGATGTTCAAAAAGTCAAATTTGAACCGACATAAAGAAATCCAAAGGCGACCCTCCAGGATCGCTGGCGAAAAAGAGGTGCATTTCATGTTTAAACTAGGGAGAAGACGGGCCGAAAGACTTGAATTCGGAGCATTCACATTACCGATTCTGATTTGTGTTATCGCCGTATTTTACTATCCGTTCATCATGACGATTCGCTACTCCCTGACCAAATGGAACGGGATCTCCAAGCATCCGAAATTCGTCGGACTGGACAACTTTAAACAAATTTTTATGGGGGACGCCAATTTCACGAATGCCGCCTGGTTCACCATAAAATATGCCATTCTTTATATTATTCTGGTCAATGTACTGGCTATTCTGCTCGCCTTGGTGCTCGACATGAAACTGAAATCGACAAACTGGCTGAGAGCGGCCTTCTTCATTCCTTACATCCTCAGCTTGGTCATCGTCGGTTTTATCTGGAAGTTTATTTTTATGCAGGGCTTCGAGTCCTTAGGGGCAAGCACGGGCTGGGGAATCTTCGGACTCAGTTGGCTCGGTAAGCCGGGGCTCGCGTTCATTTCCATACTGCTCGTCTCGTTGTGGCAGTCGATCGGTTTTTATCTGGTTATCTACATTGCCGGATTGCAGTCGGTACCGGACGACTTAAAAGAAGCAGCCAAAGTGGACGGAGCCGGTCCGGTTCGGCGGTTCTTCAACATTACCCTGCCGCTGCTGGCTCCATCGATTACAATTTCCGTCTTTATGGCGCTGACCAACTCGATCAAGGTATTCGACGTCATTCTGTCGTTGACCGGTGGCGGTCCCGGGGGGACTACCTATTCCTTGGCTTACGATATCTATCGCGATACCTTCCAGAACAATTTGTACGGATACGGCACGGCCAAAGCGCTTATTCTGTTCGTGGCCGTTCTCATCATCACCGTCATTCAGTTGACGATCTTCAAACGCAGGGAGGTTGAGGCCTAATGAAAACCAACAGAGCCGGACGCATCGTCCTTGAAGTCGTGATGGTCATTTTGTCCTTAATATTCCTGTATCCATTATTCCTGACCATCATCAATTCCTTAAAAAGCTTCTCCGAGGTCATGACCGATGTCATCGCGCTACCCAAATCCCTGGCGTTCGAGAACTACTCGTACGTTTGGAAATTTATCAACTATCCGCGTCTGTTCCTGAACAACGCTGTGATCACTATACTTGGCCTGGCCGGGATCATTCTGGTCTCCTCCATCGCCTCTTATAAGTTGGCACGAACGAAGTCCAAGGCAAGCTCGATCATCTACTTCCTGTGCATCATGCCGATGCTGATTCCGTTTCAGTCGATCATGCTGACCGTGCTGCAAATGGCGAAGAACCTGCATCTCTCCGAAAGCACTTGGGGACTTGGCATCATGTACTGGGGCTTCGGCGCACCGCTGGCGCTATTCATCTATCACGGTTTCGTAAAAGGCATTCCGAAAGAAATCGACGAGAGCGCTACTATCGACGGCGCATCCGGGTTCCGGTTATTCTTCAGCGTGATCTTCCCGCTGCTGAAGTCCGTAACGACCACGATCATCATCATCGACGTGATGTGGATCTGGAACGACTTCCTGCTTCCGCTCCTGATGGTCAACGGCTCGCCGGACACCAAAACCCTGACCCTGGCAGCCTACACCTTCGTCGGTCAGTACACCTCGGACTGGCAGTATGCCATGACCGCCATGGTAATGGCTGTGCTACCATCCATCGTCGTCTTTATCTTCCTGCAAAAATACATCGTCAAAGGCGTTGTCGCCGGCGCGGTGAAAGGCTGATCCCGCTCGGTCCGATCGAGCGGATTGAGAAAAAACGGATCGAAACTGACTGAAACGGTTTGGAGAGAGAACGATCGGAGAGAGAATGGATTAGAGAGAGAATGAATTAGGGAAAGGACGGCCCGCAAGCACTTGATGCTTGGCGGGCGTTCTTTTGTTGCGCATAGTCATGGTAGCATGGCAAGCAGGCTATTTGGTGGTTTGCTTGCTTAAGAAACCTTGGGCCGACTTAGGACGGAATGGGCCAAGCTTGGAACAGGCTTGGGACAAGTCTTCTGCATGAGGTATGGATACGTTCGGTACAAAGCTTAAGAGTTTCTACTTGCTCGTTGTGTGGTGAATGGTAATTAAAATTCGAGGCCGGTTGCTGGGGTGCGGGATAGTTACTTGGTCGTTGCCGGTGCTACTGGGGAGCGGGATAGTTACATGTTGGCGACGGCGAGGCCGCTCGGAGCGGGATAGTTACTTGTTGACGGCGGGGTCGCTCGGAGCGGGATTGTTACTTGGTAGCGG